>NZ_JBHLZP010000050.1:0-41086 GCF_042429965.1 Actinoallomurus acaciae | reverse complement strand
CTGGCCGGGTCGGCGCTGTCCGGCCCGGTCGGGCACACCCTCCGCCCCGGCCGGGCCCTGCTGGCGAGCGTGACGGTCTGGGGCGTCGCCATCGCCGGGTTCGGCCTCGCCCGCACGCTGTGGCTCGGCCTGCCGCTGCTGGTCATCGCGGGCGCGGCCGACACGATCAGCGTCATCGTCCGCGCCACGATTGTGCAGCTCGCGACGCCCGACGGGTTCCGCGGGCGGGTCACCGGCGTCGACTTCGTCATCGGCGCCGCCGGTCCGCAGGTCGGCAACTTCCGCGCCGGGGCCCTCGCCTCACTCACCTCCCCCGCCGTCAGCGCGGTCGGCGGCGGCATCGCCGTCCTGGTGGGCGCCGGCCTGCTCCACCTCGCCGTACCGGCCCTCACCCGCTATACGACCCCCGGCGACACACCGGACGAGGCACACTGACCCCCTCCGCCCAGCGATCGGATTCGTGGGCGAGCCCCGCCCCCACGGCACCGACGATGGCGACGCGGCCGACGTGGAGGGCGACCCGACGGCGAGGCCTGGCGGCCCGTACCCGCTGTCCCGTGGTCGACGCCGCGATGCGCCGACGTTGGAACGGGTGCCCGCCACGTGAATCCCCCGTCGCGACAGCGTCTGTACGAGGGCCACCGGCGGTCCCCGGCCCGCGACGTGAGGAAGTGGCGCTGCCGACCGACGTCAGCGTCGACTACTGCATCCGTCTCGAACAAGGCCCTGAGCGCAGGTGATCGACTCTTTGGCGGCCGTCCTGCGCCTGTCCGGGCTCAGCCTGCGCGCCCGGGTCGCCGCCGTGCCCGACCGTGTCGGCCCGGGCCTGGCCGCATGGCCGGGCGACCCGGCCATCGTCTACGCCATGCTCGCCTCGAACGCGTTCGCCGACGCACTCGCACAACCTCATGCACGTCGTGTTCACCGATCCGGCCGGGTGCGCCTTCTCGTCGTTCACCACGGGGGATCGGCTCCCCTGGGCGCCACCGCGCGCCAGGCGACCTGAACTGAACGCCGCAGGGGTCAGGCCGCGGTGGTGAGCGAGCCGATGACCCGGCCGAGGGCGTCGTGTTCCTCCTCGGGCAGCCACCGCGTCGCATGCAGCGTGTGCAGGGCGGTGGCCAGCCGGGTCCGGTCCTCCTCGGTGCCCAGATCGCCCAGGTAGGCGGGCAGGACCAGCCCGAGTGCCCGCAGGTCCGTCCGCGCGCACCATCGGGTCAGCAAGTCCCCCAGCGCACCATCGGCCGCCTGTTCCCCCGCCCCGTCCTCGCGCAGCCCCTCGGCGATCGTGAAGCGGAGCCCGTCGGCGTACGGGCCCTGGGGCGCGTCGTTCACGTGCGCGGCCGCGAGCGCGAAGTGCCGCCGTGCCTCCTCCGGCTCGGCCAGGTCGCGGTGGGCCCTGGCCAGGTTCAGGTGCAGGGAGGCGTAAAAGCCGGTGACCCGCTCGTCGCCGACCCGGTTCGCCCGGTCCAGGCACTCCCGGTTCCAGTGGAGCGTCTCCCGCGGCGTCGGCTGGTGCCGGGCCAGGTAGTGCGCGGCGACGCACGCCTCGTAGTCGTCGGCGGCGGTACGCCACGCCTGCTCGAACAGCTCGCGTGCGTCGGCGTCACGGCCCTCGGTCTCGGCGCGCATGCCCTCGGCGCACAGCCGGACGACGGGGTTTCGCGGATCCATGGCTCGTCCTTCCTCACGTCTCGCGGTGGTGGCCGGACCGGTCCAGGACCGGCATGACCAAAGTGGTGAAGCTGCCCTGGTCGGCCGAGCGGACGACCACGGGCGACAGCGGGTCGCAGACCTCCAGCAGGACGTCGGGTCCCACACCGGCGTCCAGGGCCGCGACCAGCACGACCGGGTCGAAGGCGATGGACAGCGGCGGCCCGGTGCGGATCGCGGGCACGGTGGCCGCGCCCGCCACGCGCAGGTGGTGGTCCTCGGCGTGCAGAGTGACGGTCCCGCCGGCCTCGATGAGCCGGTCCCGCAACGCCGCGCGGTCGGCGATCAGCCGGTGCCGTACGGCGGGCCGGTCCTCCAGGAGCATCCGGTAGTCGGGGAACGCCCCCTCGACCACCGGCAGCGTCCGTACCCCGCCGCCGCTCTCGCGGACCCGCGCCGCAGAACCGTCGAGCTCCACCTCCACCTCCGCGTGCCGTACGGCCCAGGCGGCGGCCTCCTTCATCGCCGTGGCGTCGACGACCACCCGGGCCGGTCCGCCCGCGATGAGATCCGGCCGCAGCGTACGCACCGCCAGGCGGTAACGGTCGGTGGCGGCCAGGCGGATCTCCAGCGGGTCGAGCTCGACCAGCACCCCGCCGAGGACGGGGAACTCCCGGGCGACCGCCGGTTCGGCCACGGCCGGCGCGACCTGGCGTACGGCGCTCGCCAGTTCCGCGCCGCCCACCCGCGCCCTGGACGCCGTCGCCCCCGGCGACAGATCGCGGAGGATCGACTCGATCTCCGACCGTGTCGCCGCCGCCGTCTCCCGCGTCCGCTCCAGGTGCTCCTCCAGCACGGCGCGGGCCTGCGCCCGGGGGCCGTCCAGCACCACCGTGGCCTCGGTCAGCGGCAGGCCGGCCTTGCGCAGCCGCCGTACGAGGACGGCGCGAGGTTCTTGGCCGGGGTGGTAGTAGCGGTAGCCGGTCGTCTCGTCGACGAACGCCGGTCGCAGCACGCCGCAGTCGTCGTAGAACCGCAGCGCGCTCGGCGCCAGCCCCACCCGGTGCGCGAAGGCGCCGATGCTCACCAGCCCGTCGGAGTCGTCCATGAGCGAGATTGTGGGGGTTCAACCGGCTTGAAGGTCAAAACGGGGCAGGGGAACCGTCCGATCGCACGGCACCGGCCCGGTACCGGCGCGGTTGAGCACTTCCAGCGACTGCTTGACGGCGACGACGAACGTAGCCAGCTCGTCGCGTACGCGAGGGGCGGCCGCCAGCGCCTCGCGCACCCGCCGTTGCCGGATGTCGGCACGGCACGCACGCGGGCGCCGCTCTCCGCGTTGAGCGTCGGCCACTGCGCCGCGGACCGAGCGATGAGGCACCCAGCGGGAACCGACGAGTCGGCGATGCACGCCAGGACGACATCCAGGAACGCCTCGACCTACGGCGCGGGCGCTCGCCGCGCACTTCGATGGTCCAGCGATGGACGCGTAGCGGTCTGGGCACTGGCGGAGCAGCGCGTCCTTACCGCCGAAGGTGCCAGAGAGGCATCCGCGTACCCGCGCTGCCAGAACACGCGCATCGCGTGGTCGAGGGCCGTGTCCACGTCGAACTGCTCGCGGCCTGACATCCACGTGGGCGGGCTGGGACCGGGCGCCGTCGCGGCCGCCTGAGGCACCCCATCGGCTCCCAGGAAAGGAGACCCTCATGAACTCGCCCGCCCCCGAACCTCCCGCCCGGCTTCGCCCGTCCTGACGATCGCAGGCCCGCCGGAGGCGGGTCACCGGGCGAAGAGCCGGTGGGTGCGCCGCAGGTCGGGGCGGTCGGCGTACAGGGCCACGTCCCCCCTGTCGAGACCCCCGTCATGGACGACGACCACGCCATCGGTGATGGTGAAGCTGTCGTATGGGCGCAGCAGACCGTCGTGTGACCAGTAGGTGAGACGCTTGCCGGTTCGGAGGTCGGACACGACGATCTGGGCGACCTCCCTTCGTGGAGTGTCGATCGCGGAGAGGCTGTAGACGCGTCCGTCGGCCACGGCGGCGTACCCGTGCTCGGCGGGTTCGCCGGGCGAGTATCCGGCCGGAGAGCCGGGGAAGGGGCTGCTCCACAGCCGCTTGCCGGTGTCGACGTCACTCGCGCACACGCCCTCGGTCTTGCCGAGCGCGCAGGTGCTGAGCCACATGCCGCCGCTGAACGCGGTCGCCAGCTCCCCCTTCGTGACGCGGCGCCGCAGGATCTCGCCCGTCGCGGCGTCGAGTAGGTCGAACCCGTCCCGGGTCGTGATGGCCACACGGCTCTGTCCCGCGTCGAGAACGACGAAGTCGTCGCTTTCGTCGCCGTGCGGCTTCTGGGGGAACAGCCGCGCGAGATTTTCGGACCACCGCTGTTCTCCGGTCGCCAGGTCGATGCCGCGGACCTTCCCGACGGTGGGCCCGCAGGCCATGGCGAGTGTCCCGCCGACGACGGCCGTGGTCCTGTCCTTCGCGTCGCAGTCGTAGGCGCTCCTCCAGCGGGTCCGCCCGGTCGCCGGATCGATCCCGGTCACCTCGCCTCCGGCATCGCGGTCCGGCCAGGACAGGTCGTTGAACACCACCAGCGTGCCGGTGCCGGACACGACGGCGTGCTCGACGGGAAAGTAGCCCGGAGTGGGCCTGGACCAAAGGATCCGGCCCGTACGCACATCGATCTTCGCGAGTTCGTGGTTCCCGTCGACGTACACGTCGCCGGTCGCACGGTCCAGCCCGATCGGCTCGGCGGGCTTCTGCCCGTGGTACTCCCAGTACGTCTTACCGGTGGCGATGCCGACCGCCCGAACACCATCGTGGGGGCCACCGAGGCTGAACCCGCCGATCGCGACCCCGCCGTAGACCTGAATCCCGCCGGGCCCCTCCGGGGACAGGGCCACCCGCTGCGGCGTACGTACGGGCGCCTGCGCGGCCACGGGCCCAGGAAACCGCCCGTACGGCCCCGATATCCCATCGTCGAGCAGGCGGCGCACGCCGACCGACACCAGCACCACGGCGACCGTCGCCTCGCGCGGGCCTGCTCCGGCACCGTCGTGTCTCACCATTGAGGGATACAGCCGACCTGTAAGACTTGAGGGTTGCTGTACCCGGTTCCATCCAAAAGTTGGTTCCGGTCACGGGCTGTACGAGGTCGGCCAGGAAACCGGCGGGAGGGTGTGTCACTGATGGATGGCGTGCAGGCGATGGCCGGAGGGAGGGGCTGGTGTACATCGCAGCGCAGTGCAGCCGGGCGTGAGGGGGCTTGTGTTCAGGCCGGCCTGTCGACGCTATGGCCGGACGGGATGATCACGCTCGGAACCCGGCCTGGCCGGCCACCGGGGACACCAGGCGGGCCGGCGGTCCTTCGGGCCGCCACCGAGCCCCGCCCGACACGCCTGCTGGTCGCCGAAGCCACCCGACCGGATGCGCCCGGCGCCACAACTCCGAAACCGTGGTCGCCGCCCTTCCGCGATGAAGCTTGGCTGGGGCGGGTCGCTCCCACCGAGGTATCGAGTGGAAGGGGGGCTGCGCCGGGGCCCGCAGAGGATACGACGCCAACACAGCCGGCCGAAACGCCGTATCTGGACAATATCGAGGCCGAATTGCGGGAAGTATCTCCCGGCCTGGAGGGCAGCGTATGGGAACGGACTTCCGGTAACGCCCTCGATGCGTCAGAGGATGATCCCGCCTCGTGGATATTGCAGGTTCCCGACTCCTGGGGCTGGAGCGCCGATGATCTCGGTCAGCAGGGGCCGAACAAGCCTGGAATCAAGCCTTTCCTGGCCAAGCTACAGGACAACATCTCCAAGGCTGAACGCAGCGTCGACATCACCACTTTCGGGGTACCGAATGTAATATTTTCCCCCGCCGGGCAGTTTCCCGACGGCCAGTTCGCTGAGGCCATCGGCGCCGGCCTCAAGACCGCAGCCGCTGCCGCCATCGTGACCGGGCGGCGGCTGAAGGTGCGAGTACTTACCGGTGTGGTGAAAGCGGATGTCACGGTTTCACCATGGGCCTTCCGTGATTATCTGAAGCAAATGATCGGTACCGACTCCCACGCCGTTGACATCAACGTCGCCGCGATGACGACACGTGGGGGTACGTCCTATAATCACACCAAGTTCATCGTGGTGGACGGTACGGTCGCCATCCACGGCGGCATCAACTGGATAAAGAACTTCTACATCGAGGACGGGTCCTTCAGCGGTAGGGGCTACGGCGGCGCGTCACCGGTGACCGACCTCGACATGGCCCTGCGCGGCCCCGCCGCCGCCTCGGCCGGCAAGTTCCTGGACGTACTGTGGACCTGGACGATCAATAACGCCTCGACCCGGCGACGGCTGGGCTTCGGGGCCTGGCTTGCGACCAACAACGACAAACTCGATGAGGGCATCCCGAGTCTCTATAAGAACGTCACACCCACACCCGTAGGCGACCTCCACGTCATCTCTGTCGGCAGCCTCGGATACGGCATCCAGAAAAATGACCCGACATCGAACTATCGGCCACCAGATGCCGCCAACATCGACCAGGCCGCGACCGACTACTGGTGGTGGGGATCGAAGTCGAACAACGAGACGAACACCGACCGTGACTTCATGACGGTCAACCCCGACGCGAATGCTCTGCGGGCGTTGATCGCCACCGCCAAAAAGAAAATCGTCCTGTCTCAACAAGACATTAACGGCTTCGCTAAATTCCCCCTGTATCACCCCTTGTTCGATGTCAGGTTGCTCGACGCCCTGGCTGCCAAGCTGACGGCCGCAATTCCGGTCAAGGTGCGGATCGTCATCAGCAATCCGAACAAGGTCGGGGACTTCTCCAACATCAGCGACATCGAGGTGGCCGTCAAGGCGCTGTTCGGCCGCGTCAGGTTGAGGACCGCCTCCGATGCGGACGCGCAGCGTGTGATGGAGCAGCACCTGCAGCTGGCGACGCTGCGTGTTTCGGACCAGCCGACGTGGCCGGGTGATCACAGCTACCGTCTCCACACGAAGCTGGTCTCCGTCGACGACAAGGCGTTCTACATCGGTTCCAGGAACGTCTATCCCGACACGACCCAGGACCATGGCTTCATCATTGAGGACGCCGTCGCGGCCCAACAACTCAACGAAAAATTTCTCGACCAGCAGTGGAAGTACTCCAGAAAGGCCGCGATCTTCGACTGGGAACAACAGACGCCGGACGCGACCGACTCGGTGACAACCGGGCTGCGGCGCGACGAGGTGTCTGGTGACGTCGACCAATGGCTGGCCCACCGGATTACACGGGCGCTAAGGGTTGAGCGGAGCTCCGAGGCCCCTGCGCCTCCAGCCCCCGACACCGCCCCCCGGGCCGAGGTTCGTCCCGCAGGCAACGCGGCGCTCGCATCAGCGACCAGCGAGGCCAGATCGCACCCGCGTAATGAATTGAACCTGCCGTCGGCTCCCGCGCCGACACAAAGCGACCAGCCGCTACAGCACCCGCAGGAACTGGTCCGCGGGCCCCATGTCGATACCGACCCCGACGGCATCCGCTGGGCCAGCAGCACCCGCAGTGCCTTGGCCCCGAACGGTCAGGAGATACCCCAGGATGAGCGATCCTGCGTAGAAGTCACCGTGATCACGTCGACGTGATCCGGATCCAGCCCACCGGCGGCGGGCAGGTCGGCGGCGTTTCTCTCGGTACGAGCACCGCTTTGCCGTGCAGCCGGCGTTCCCGGATCCGTTCCAACGGTGCGGTCGCCGTGGCGCGCGAGCGGAGCCTTCGCCGTTGAACGAGGTGGACCAGGACGGCCAGGTCCGGGTCAGCCGTCGAACAGCCCGACCGAGCGGACGTACGCGCCGGGGCGGCGATGCGCCCAGTCGAAGGGCAGGAGGAGGTCCTGCCTGGCGGAGCTGCCGTAGGCGATCACCGTGCCGCCGACGCCCGTCCAGGATCACGTGGGCGGCCTCCGAAGGGGGCGTCCGGTAGGACGTGACAGCGGCCGCGCTCAGCACCTCCAGCCCCGCGGCCCGTTCGGGCGAGCCGACCAGCGCGATCACCCTGGCTCCCGCGGTCACGGCGAGCTGGATCAGCGCGCGTCCGACCCCACCCCCGGCGCCGGTGACGACCACAGCGCGGCCGAGCAGCGGTCCGGCCGCCTCCAGCGGCGCCTACAGCGCGGTGAGCCCCGCCACGGGCATCGCGGCCGCCTCCATGTCACCCACCTCGGCCGGCAGCGGTGCGAGCCGGTCCACCGCGACCGCTGCGCTACGAGCCCGGCCCGTCCGGTCGGCCAAGCCGAGAACGCGGGTTCCGGCGGGCGGACCGCCGTCCTCGGCCGCGCGCAGCACGACTCTTCCCAGCCCGGCCGCGAGCCCGGTGGGAGGTTGACGGCCGGCCAGGCGTCGCCGCCGTTGACGCCCATGGCCCGCGCCTCGATCAGTGCCTGGTCCGCGCGCTCACGTCCGCGAGGCGCGTGCCGCCGTCTCCGGTCGTGACCAGCGCTCTCACGGTAGCAGCACCACCCGGCCGAGCTGGGTCCGGTCTTCGATGATCTGGTGGGCCCGCGCCGCCTCGGCCAGGGGCAGCGCGGCGTGAATCCCGACCCGCAACCGCCCGTGGTCGAGGTGGTCGATGAGTTCGGCCAGGCCCGCCCGCACCTGGTCCGGCCGCCTGAGCCGCCATTCGGCGAGGCTGGATCCGGTCACGTACTTCATGCCCATCAGGTCCATCGTGGAGACGACCGGCATCTCCGGGCCGCCGCCGGCCGACCCGAACGACACCAGGCGGCCGAAGGGGGCCAGCAGCCCGATCCCTCGGTGGGTGGTCTCGCCGCCGACGCTGTCGAGGATCACATCCACCTCACCCACCGAGTCCCGCGCCTCGGCGGGCCAGGTGGCCCGGCTGTAGTCGATCGTGATGTCCGCTCCGTACTCCCGGGCGAAGTCCAGCTTGGCCGGCGAACTCGCGGTGGCCACGATGGTGCCGGCGCCGGCGAGCCTGGCGAGTTGGACGGCCAGGTGCCCGATGGTGCCGGCGGCCGCGTGGACCAGCACGGTCTCCCCGGCCTCGATCCGCGCCGTGCGCACCACCGTCCACGCCGTCTGGGCGGGTGAGGCGAGCACGCTCGCGGCCAGCGGGTCCAGACCGGCGGGCAGCGGGACGAGCCAGCCGGCCTCGGCCGTGACGAAGTCGGCGTACGCGTCATGGAAGACGGCTGCGGCGACCCGATCGCCCGCTGCGAGCCCGCTGACGCCGTCTCCCAGCGCCTCGACGATGCCCACCACGTCACCCGCCGGCGCCCCCGGCAGCGGCGAGGGTATGGGTGCCTGGCCGCGGCGCCGTTGCGTCTCGATGAAGTTCACACCGATCACCTCGGCCCGGATGAGCACCTCACCCGGGGCCGGGACGGGCACCTCGCTCCTCTCGGCCACCAGGACCTCCGGCCCGCCGTACTCCCTGTACCGAACGACCCTCATCACATCGACCCCATCGTTATGCCTGACAATGTTGTTCGAGACAACGGTAACGTCAATCGTTGGTGGCTACAACGGTGGGTAGGCTTCGGCCATGTCCGCGCCTGAGTCTCCGCCCTCCCGTGCCGTGCCCGTCAGGCTGTCCCGGCTGCACACCTGGCAGCTGTCGAACGCCACGCACTGCGGGCACCGCCTGGTCGCCGAGGCCTTGGCGTCGGCCGGCCTGCGCATGGCGCACTACCAGGCGATGGCCGCCCTGGCCGAGCTGGCACCGCCCACCCAGCAGGAACTCGGCAGAATCATCGGGGTCGACGCGGGCAACCTGGTCCCCGTGCTCAACGACCTCGAGCAGCAGCACTATGCCGTGCGCACCCGCGACCCGCACAACCGGCGCCGGAACATCGTCCAGCTCACCGCGACGGGCCGCCGCGCACTCGCCGACCTGGACGGCCTGGTCGCCCAGGCCAACGACACACTCCTGACTCCCCTCTCATCCGCCGAGCGTGATCGGCTGCACGAACTGCTTTCCCGGATCACGGCCGACACCCCGAACCGCTGCCAGGAATAGCGCGTCGCCTTTGACGGGACACAGGGACCGATCCATGGGCCTGACAAAGCTCTTTGCCAAAAGCGCAAACCGTGGGCACAGTGAACGGATGAGCGACGAGATGGACACCGTGCTGGCCGCGGTCGGACCACGGCTGCGCGAGTTGCGACACCGCCGCGGAGTCACCCTGACCGCCCTGTCGCAGACCACCGGGATCGCGGTCAGCACCCTGTCCCGGTTGGAGTCCGGGCACCGCAAACCGGGCCTGGAACTGCTGCTGCCCCTGGCCAAGGCCTACCAGATGCCGCTCGACGAGCTCGTCGGCGCCCCCTCCGCCCTCGACCCGCGGATATATCCGCAGCCGGTCACCCGCAACGGCATGACCATCATCCCGCTCACCCGCAAGCCCGGCGGGCTGCAGGCGTTCAAGCAGATCCTCCCCGCCGGCCTGACCGGTCGTGAGCCCGATCCCCGCTCACACGAGGGGTACCACTGGCTGTACGTCCTCAACGGACGGCTACGTCTCGTACTCGGTGACCAGGACCTCGTCCTCGCCGCCGGCGAGGTCGCCGAGTTCGACACCCATCTCCCCCACTGGTTCGGCAACGCCGACGCACGGCCGGTGGAGTTCCTGAGCATCCTCGGCCCCCAGGGCGAACGCTTCCACGTCAGGGCCCGCTACCGGCCCACCTGACCTCCGTCGCGGGGAGCAGATGCGCACCAGCCGGGCCGAGGAAGGCCGGTCGCCGTAGGGGCGGAAGGCGCCCTTCGTCTCGCCGGACAGGACCGTGTCCTCCCAGGCGCACCAGCCGGCCGTCGCCCGCTCGCGCACCACGGCGTCGGGGTGTTCCATCAGCCGTGCGCAGGCCGCGACGACGTCCCCGTCACGGGGCGTGCCCGGAGCACCCGGCGAGGAAGCGTTCCCACTGCCCGGGGGAAGAACCGGCCGACGCCCAGATGCCGCCGGAGCCGCTCCAGGTCGGCGATGAGATGCTCGGTGGTGTCGTGCCGCATGTCGGTGGCGGAGGTCGCCGGCGTGCGGGGTGCTGCGCCTGTCGTACGGCTCGATCGGCGGATGGAGCTCGCCCATGGTCAGCCGTCCTCCTTCGTCTCCGGCGCCGGTGTGATCGCCGCACCGGCCGACACCAGCCGCTCCGCCAGCACGCGACAGCGTCTCCGCAGCTCCGGAGGGTCGAGAACCGCGAAGTCGTGGCCCAGCAGGAGCACGTGCATGAGCACGAAGTCGAGGCTGCCGGCGCCGCTGAGCACCTCGCAGGACTCGCCTCCCCGCCGTCGTACGACGGCCGCCGACGCCGGAATCTGCGCGCGCACCGTGTCGGCCGGCGCGTGTACGAGGAAACGCGCCCGGTGCGGGTAGACCCGGCTCGCCACGCCCTCCTGCACGTACGTCGCCGCGTCGGGCGCGGAGCGCGGGCGGAAACGCCAGGTCCGCGCGGCGACCTCGGTCATCCGGTCGACGCGGAAGCTGCGCCAGTCGTCGCGGTCGAGGTCGTAGGCGAGGAGGTACCAGCGCCGGTCGGAGACGACCAGGCGGTACGGCTCGACCCGCCGCCGACGCATCTCGCCCCCGGACGGATAGTCGAAGCCGGCCTCGACCTCGTCGCGGCAGGCGCCGGCCAGTGTCATGAGCACCTCGGGGGTGACCGGCGCGCGGCCTCCGCCGAAGGACTCCACCGAACCGGAGAGCGTACGCACCTCGTGCCGCAACCGGGCGGGCAGCACCTGGTCGAGCTTGGTCAGCGCGCGGAGCGCGGCGTCGCCGGCGACCGCGCCACCCGCGCCGGCGAGCAGCGAGACGACGGTGGCGATCGCCTCCTCGTCGTCGAGGAGCAGCGGCGGCAGGTCCTGTCCCGGGCCGAGCCGGTAGCCGCCGCCGACGCCCTGGCCGGCGTGGACCTGGTAGCCGAGCGTGCGCAGCCGCTCGACGTCACGCCGTACCGTGCGTGACGTGACCCCGAGCCGGTCGGCGAGTTCGGGGCCGGTCCAGGTGGGCCGCTGCTGCAGCAGCCCGAGCAGGGTGAGCACCCGCTCCGTCGTGCCCCGCTCGTCGCCGCGCGCCGCGTCCATGCCGGCAACCCTGCCAGATTGCGGACCGATCCTGTCCGCCAGAGGTGGCAGGGTGACCCGGAGTCCGAGACCCGTCCCGAACGGAGCAGCCGATGAGCCGCCACATCCAGGTCACCTTCGACGCGTACGACCCGCGGGCGCTGTCGTCGTTCTGGCGCGACGTACTGGGTTACGTCCACCCCGGCCCGCCCGGAGTCGACCTGCCCGAGGGCGCCGACCCGCTGGCCGCGTGGGAGGACTTCCTCGCGCGGGCCGGCGTGCCGGAGGAGCAGCGCAACACCCGGTCGGCCGTTGAGGACCCGGACGGGCACGGCCCGCGGCTGTTCTTCCAGCAGGTGCCGGAGGACAAGATCGCCAAGAACCGCGTCCACCTCGACGTCCGTGCGGCTCCCGGGCTGCGGGGAGCGGAGCGGATGGCCGCCCTGGAGGCCGAGTGCGACCGGCTCGTCGCGCTGGGAGCGACGCGCGTACGTCGCCACGAGCCGGAGCCCCCGATGAGCGCCGGCTTCATCGTGCTGACCGACCCCGAGGGCAACGAGTTCTGCCTGGATTAGGCCGGCTCACGCGGAAGCGGCGGGGTGACGCGGCGGTAGGTGATGGCGGCGAGAGCGAACGCCAGGCCGCCGGCGGTGAAGAGCACGTCGGTGGCGCCGCTCGCGAACAGATGCCAGAACGAGGGGTGCGAGGTGCCCAGGGTCTGGGCCGTCGTCAGCCCGGTGAATCCCTTCGGCAGGATCCCGGTGACCCGGACCAGATCGTCTCCGACGCCCGAGACCCCGCGTGCCGCGAGGAGCACGGCTCCGGTCCATGCGGCGGAGAGGAGCATCCATCGAGGAACCCGCCGACCCCACGGCTGGGCCAGGGCCAGCGGCAGCAGGGCCCCGACGACGACCATGACAACGATGATCAAGGAGAACACCTGGACGAGGACCCGCCCGGCCCCATGCCGATCCGACGCGGAGGGGAACTGGAGGCCGGTGACGTACCAGACGACGTGCCAGGCCAGAAAGACCATCACCCACGCGAACGCCGTATAGGCGGCCCTTCGACCGGCGCGGGCGACATCGTCGCTCGTGCGGCGGTCCGGCGAATTCCGGCCGGCTCGCCGCGGTCGGGCATACGGGGTGAGCAGGCCGCCCAGGGGTTTCATGTCATCGATCATCATGGGAGCCGCCGCCCTGGCACGTCCCCCACCCGGGTGATGACGCTCCCCTGAAAGAGGGAGCAGAGCGGACCGGGCCGACGCGGCCCAGCGGAGATCACGCCTCCGGAGCGACGGAGGCGGCGAGCCCGTACGCGGGCGAGCGATCGAGTGACTCGCGGGCCCGGTCGTAGCGGCGCGTCGTACGGGGATCGGCGTGGCCGGCGAAGTCCTGGACGACGTGCAGCGGCCGGCCGTCGCTGAGCGCGATGGTGATGGCCGAGTGCCGGAACGAGTGCGGCGAGATGCCGTACGAGACTCCGGCGGCGCGGGCCACCCGGTTGACCAGCTTCCACACGTACGACTGCACCAGCCGGCGGCCGTTCCTGGACACGAAGATCAGCCCGTTGCCCGGATCGCCGCGTTCCGCGAGGTAGTCGTGTATCGCCGCGAGCGCGGCCGGGGGGATGGCGAACCTCTTGGTCTGCCCGCCCTTCACCCTCAGGTCCAGGACCTGATGGTGACGATCCTGGCTGAGGTCCTCGATCCGCGCGTCCAGCACCGAGCTGATCCGGCCCGCCGTGGCGAACATCAACCACAACAGGGCGTAGGTCCGGGCGGACTCGTGCGCGGCCGAGTGGCTCAGGATGGAGGTGATCTGCTCGCGGGACATGCCGCGGGTGCCGGAGTCGGTGGTGTTCAGCCGCGGCCGTTCGGCGCCCTCGAAGGGGTTGAGGGCCGCGCACCGCTCGCGGATCAGATAGGTGTACCAGGAGGAGACGGCCGCCACCCGCCGGCCGATGGTGGCCCGTGCCAGCCCCGAGGCCTTCAGCGCCGCCATGTACAGATCCGCCATCGAGGTCGACGCCTCGGCGGGCGTGCTCCCCCGCTCCGCGCACCACCGCACCCACCAGCTCACGTCGCGGATGTAGGCGGTGCGGGTGTGGGGTGACTCGCGCCGGCCCGAGACCAGCCACACGGCGGTCGACCGCAGCCCCGCCTCGGGCATCCCGGCGGCCCGCAGCAGACTCGCCAGTTCGTGGGGCGTCCGCGCCGGCGCGGTGCCGCGCAGCGCAGGCGGCGAAGGGGACGACACGGGCTCGACGCTCACCGACATCACCGACCGCCGCCCCCCACGTCACACGGGTCACTTGTGCGACTGGAAACTACCGCATGACCGATCTCCCCCTTGGGCGTGTTTCGAAGTCCCGCCGGCAGAGACACTCCCCGCCCTCCCGGACACTCCCCGCCCAGGGGGCGCCGACCCCACTTCCATTGTCAAGCCACCCCACACACCAAAGAAAGACCACACCCACGGCTGTGGAAAGCCCACGACCCAACCGAGACAGGCCTTAGCCGGCCGGTGCCACGCGAGTGCCAGGACTCCCTGGCCACGGCTGGGCGAATCGCAGCATGTTGCCGGAGGGGTCGAGGAAGGCGCAGTCGCGGACGCCGCCGGGCTGGTCGATCGGTTCCTGCATCACCTCGGCGCCCGCGCCCTCGATGCGCTCGAAGGCGGCGTCGCAGTCGTCGGTCACGAAGACGAGACGGCCCAGACGGCCCAGCAGGCCCTTGGCCGTCAGGTCCTCGATCGCCCGCCGGTCGGCCGGTGAGACACCCGGGTCCGCGCCGGGCGGCTCGAGGAGGATCCGTACGTCCGGCTGCGTCGGCGGGCCGACGCTCACCCACCGCCTCTTCCCGGACTCGACGTCATCGCGTACCTCGAAGCCGAGCACGTCACGGTAGAAGCCGAGCGCCTCGCCCAGGTCGTGGACGGCGAGAGTGCAGGACCAGAGCGTGAGGTTCATGCCGGTCACGGCGCGGACCGGTCGCGGAGTGCGGCTCATCGCCGCTCCTTGTCGTTGGGGCGAAGAAAGACGACGTCGAGGCCGCGGAGCCCGTCCGGGACCGCGTCGACGGCGATGCGGGTGATCTTCCCGTCGGCGATGGTGAACGTGAAGACGGCCTTCGGCCGGCCGCGGTGCGACCAGACCGCCGCCGGTACGCCGTCGACCAGAGCGAGCCGGGCGGCCTGGGCTCGTCCGGCGAAGAAGGCCGCCACCGCGTGGGCGCCGCGGGCCTCACCGGCCACGGCGTCCGGATCGAGCAGGTCGAGCAGGGCGGCGAAGTCCCCGCTCCGGGAGGCGGCGAGGAAGGCGGCGACGATCTCCCGCTTCGGGGATCGCGCGGCATCGGATTCCCCGGCCGCTCCCTGCACCCGGCGCCGGGCCCGGCTGGCGAGTTGCCGGGCCGCCGCCGGGGAGCGGTCGATGATGGCGCCGATCTCGCCGAACGGCACGGCGAAGACGTCGTGCAGGACGAACGCGAGCCGTTCGGCGGGAGTCAGCGTGTCCAGCACCACCGTCAGCGCGACACCGACCGAATCGGCCAGCAGCGCCTCGTCCTCGGGGTCGGCCTGGCCGGCCGGGTGGATGCTCGCGTGCGGCACCGTGGGTTCGGGCGGCAGCGCCCCGGCCGACTCCTCACGCCGGGTCCGGCGGTTCTCGAGCATGTTCAGGCAGACCCGGGCGACGACCGTGGTCAGCCACCCGGCCGGATTCTCCACCTGGCCGGTGTCGGCGCGGCCCGCCCGCAGCCACGCCTCCTGCACCGCGTCCTCTGCCTCGCTGGGCGAGCCGAGCATCCGGTAGGCCACCGCCTGCAAGCGGCCCTGGTGCTCGGCGAACCGCTCGCTCAGCCAATCCTGCTCGACCATCGGTCACATTCCTCCGTCTCGGCCTGTCATACCGATTGACCGGCGAACCCACGCCGATGTGACATCCGGGCCCGGACGTCCGGCCTGCCGGTTCAAGCGGCGAACACACCGACATCACAGGAGAGAACCATGTCACTGCGAGTGAGTGCCATCATGCTCGGCGTCAAGGACCTGACCCGCGCCAAGAAGTTCTACGCCGAAGCCCTGGGCTGCAAGATCGACAAGGACACCCGCAATTTCGTCTCCCTGAGCCTGGGCGAGGGATCCCCGCAGCTGGCCCTCTACGAATGGGACGCGGCGGCACAGGACGCCGGCGTCTCCGCGGAGGGATCCGGATTCCGCGGCGCCTCGTTCCACTTCAACCCCGACTCCAGGGAAACGGTGGATGAGCTGATCCGCAACGCGGCGGCCGCCGGCGGCAGCGTGGTCAAGGAGGCGGCCCCCGCCCAGTGGGGCGGGTACTTCGGGTACTTCAGCGACCCGGACGGCTACCTGTGGAAGGTCACCACCTACGCCTCCTGACCCAGGGACCGGCCCGGGCCCTCGCTCCCTGGGCGAGGGCCCGGGCGCGGCCTGAGCAACGCCGGCCGGCGGGCCGCCGGTGCCGTGCCCACGCGGCCGGTCACCACTGGTACGGGAGGAACTTCCCGTCCAGCGTCACCACGACCCGGTCGCCGGCCGGGTCGGGGACGCGTTCGACGCCGAAACGGAAGTTGATCGCGCTCATGATGCCGTCGCCGAACTCCTCATGGATCAGCTCCTTGAGCGTCGGGCCGTAGACCTGGAGCACCTCGTAGAACCGGTAGATCGTCGGATCCGTCGGCACGGCGCCCTCCAGCGCCCCGCGGGTCGGCTGAAGCAGCAGCGCCTGCCTGACGTCGTCGCCGAGATCCAGCAGCGCGACCGCGGCGTCGGCCTCGGCGGCGCTCATCGGCTGCTGACCGAGCAGCGCCGACGTCGTCCACGCCACCGGCCGCCCGACCGCCTCGGCGAGCTGCGCCCAGGTCAGTCCCAGCCGTGCCTTGGCCGCGCGTACCGCCTCCGCGGCCTCCTTCTTGGTCACCATGACACCTCTCCCGCCTTCGTCACCTGGCGGGCAGGGTAACCGGCGAAGATACCGCCCGTGTTACACGGCAGGTCGGCTCGGCGGGCCGGCCGAGGCGGCGAACGGACCACCGGCGCCGAACACGAGCCGCGCGAAGTTCTCGCCGATGCGGCGGTGTCCCGCCGGGTCGGGGTGGAGCTCGTCGGGCAGCGGCAGCTCGGCGTAGTCCGCCTCGCCGTAGAGGTCCCGGCCGTCGAGGTGATGCAGAGCCGGATCGTCGGCCGCGCGCTGTTCGACGATCCGGGCGAGCTCGGCGCGGATGACGTTGAGCGTCAGGCGCCCGGCGGGGATGTCGGCCGGGTCGCCCGTGGCCTTGAACCGTACGGTCCCGTCGCCGAAGTCGGGCGCGAGCGGGCCGGGGGTGTCCTCGTGGACCGGGCACAGGATGGCGGAGACCACCAGCAGCGGCGTCTTGGGATGCCCCTCGCGGATGGTGTCGAGGAAGCCGTGGACCGCGGGGACGAAGGCGCGCCGGCGCATCACGTCGGCGTTGACGACATTGATGCCGATCTTGATGCTGATCAGGTCCGCGGGGGTGTCCCGCATGGCGCGTGCGGTGAACGGGTCGAGCAGCGCGCCGCCGCCGAACCCCAGGTTGACCAGCTCCACTTCTCCCTGGGCGGCGGCCAGGGCCGGCCAGATGGTGGTCGGCCCGGCGGCGTTCGAGCCGTGGCTGATCGAACTGCCGTGGTGCAGCCACACCCGGCGCCCGCCGGCCGGGGCCGGCTCGACCGGGGCGTCGGTGCGCAGGACGGCCAGCTCGGTGGTCTCCGTGTGCGGAAGCCAGATCTCGACGTTCTTTTCATGCGCGGGCAGACCGGTGAACCGGGCGGTACCGGGAGGCCCTTCGCGCAGCTCGACGGACTGGGTGGCCATGTCGACCGTACGGAGCCGGCCGCCGGTCACCGTGGCCTGGGCGGCGAGGCGGCCGTCGACCAGCAGGTCGTACACGCCGTCCGCCGGGGCCGGGAGTCCTCGATAGGCCCGCTTGGTGGGCAGCGTGTCCAGTTCGACGGTGGTGGCCCGGGTGCGGAACGCCAGCCGTACGCCGGACGGCTGGGCCTCGGCCATGGCCAGCTGGTCGTCGGGGATCTGCTGGCGAGCCTGCGCGGGCAGCCGGTGCGGCAGCAGCCCGTACGCCGTGTGCTCCACGTCGAGGGCGCCGCGCAGGATGTCAGTGGTGATGGGCGTGGTGACCCAGGGGTGTTCGGTGTTCATCGTCTTTCCGGATTGTCGAGGTGCGCCGGTCGCGGCACCTTTGACGGTCAGGGTGTGGTCCAGCCCCGCAGCAGGGCGTCGAGGGAGTCCACGATCCAGGCCCAGGACTCCTGCGGGTCGACGGGGGTGTGGCTGAAGCCTCCGCCCAGCTCCAGGCTGACGTAGCCGTGGAAGACGCTGCCCAGCATCCGGACCGCGTGTGTCTGGTCCGGCTCGGTCAGGTCGTAACCGCGCAGGATCGCCCGCGTCATCTGCGCGTGCCGGACGCCCGCGCTGGAGGCCGCCGTCTCGGGGTCGAGCCGGAGCTGCGCGGCGGCGTAGCGGCCGGGGTGCTCACGCGCGTAGTCGCGGTAGACGTCCGCGAAGGCGGCCAGGGCGTCCTTGCCGGCGCGCCCGGCCAGCGCGGCGGCGGCCCGGTCGGCGAGTTCCTCCAGGGCGAACAGGGCGATCCTGGTCTTGAGGTCCTGGGAGTTCTTCAGATGTGAGTACAGGCTCGCGACCTTGACGTCGAACCGCCGGGCGAGCGCCGAGACGGTCACCTGGTCGAAGCCGACCTCGTCGGCCAGCTCCGCCCCCGCCCGGGTCAGGCGTTCCACGCTCAGTCCCGCTCGAACCATGATGATCCTCCCCTCCAGCTACAGGCATTATGCATCTACCTAATCCTTTTAGGCAAATGCTTAAGGGTTGTCGGCGGCGGGGGTCCGGGTGCCGCTCGACCGATTCCTTTCGGCGCGCCGCCGAGTCGATAGGTGTGACGGAACTCGGAGTCGACCAAGAGGGAGCGACCATGACAGAGGTGACGGGGACTCGGCCGGGCGACCCGGTACAGATCGTCGAGCTCGCCACCACGCCCGCGACCGGACGATGACCCAGATGAGTCACACCGTCGATGACCCGGCCGTGCCGCCGGACAGCGACGCCTTCGCGCGGCTGACCCAGCCCTACCGGCCGGAGCTCCTGGCCTACTGCTACCGCATGCTCGGTTCGGCGCACGACGCCGAAGACCTCGTCCAGGAGACCTATCTGCGCGCGTGGCGCTCGTACGGGGCGTTCGAGGGCCGGGCGTCACTGCGCACCTGGCTCTACCGGATCGCGACCAATGTCTGCCTCACCGCACTCGAGCACCACAAGCGCCGACCGCTGCCGTCGGGTCTCGGCGGTCCCGCCGACGACCCCGGAGGTCCGCTGGCGCCGCCACCCGAGGTGACCTGGCTACAGCCGTTCCCCGACCGGCCGGCCCGGGCCGGCTCCGAGGATCCCGCCACGATCGTCGCGGCGCGGACGAGCCTGCGGCTCGCCCTGGTCGCCGCCCTGCAGTACCTGCCCCCGCGCCAGCGCGCCGTCCTCATCCTGCGCGACGTGCTGGCGCTGCGTGCGGCGGAGGTCGCCGAGTTGCTCGGCGTCTCCGTCCCCGCGGTCAAGAGCGTCCTGCAACGCGCTCGAGCCCAGCTCGGCCACGTGGCGCCCTCCGAGGACGCCACGACCGAGGCCTCCGACGCGCGCCGGAGGGAGCTTCTGGACCGCTGGGTCGCGGCCTTCGAGAACGCCGACATCACCGCCCTCATGGACCTGCTCACCGAGGACGCCGTCCTGGAGATGCCGCCCACCCCGACCTGGTTCGCCGGCCGCGAGACCGTCGGCCGGTTCTTCGGGTCCAGGGTCCTCACCGCGCCCGGCATCTTCCGGATGGTGCCGACCGCGGCCAACGGGCAGCCCGCGGCCGCCATGTACGAACGCCGCCCGGACGGCGTCCACCACGCACACGCCGTAATGGTCCTCTCGGCCACCGACGCGGGGATCACCCGGATCGTCGCGTTCCGCGACCCGGGCCTGTTCGAACTCTTCGACCTCCCCCAGACGCTCGACCCCGCCCCGGCGGGTCCGAACCCCGATGTTCCCCCAAGGAGAGAACCATGACTTTTCCGCAGGTGGTGTCCCGCGAGGACTGGCTGGCGGCCCGGCTGAAGCTCCTCGCCCAGGAGAAAGACGCCATGCGGGCGCAGGACGCGGTGACCGCGCACCGCGCCGAACTGCCGATGGTCAGAATCGACGAGGACTACGTGTTCGAAGGCCCGGCCGGCGAGGTGCGTCTGGCCGACCTGTTCGAGGGGCGCGGCCAGCTTCTCCTGTACCACTTCATGTTCCACCCGGACTGGGAGGACGGCTGCCCGAGCTGCTCGTTCACGATCGACAGCGTGGGGCGCCTGGAGCACCTGCACGCCGAGGACACCACGCTCGTGCTCGTCTCCCGCGCGCCGTTCGCCAAGCTCGAGGCGTTCCGGACGCGGATGGGCTGGACGGTCCCGTGGTACTCCTCCGCCGGCAGCGACTTCAACCACGACTTCCACGTGACGAACGACGAATCCGTCGCTCCGGTCGAGTACAACTACAAGGACAGGGCGACCCTCGAACGGGAGGGCGTGACGTACCGGTTGCACGGCGACGGGCAGGGCCTGAGCGTCTTCGTCCGGCAGGACGACACCGTCTTCCACACCTACTCGACGTACGGGCGGGGCACGGAGGTCCTGATGACCACCTACCACTGTCTCGATCTGACCCCACGCGGCCGGCGGCGCTACGTCAACGAGTTCCCGCACCACGACACGTACGGCACCGCAAGATGAGCCGCCGGTTCGTCAGGCGACCGGGACCCAGGTGAGCCCGCCGGGGCCGCGCTCGGCGCGCCCGAAGACCACGTCCGCGAAGTGGCCGCCATAGCCGATGGTGCCGGGGCGGCTCAGCTCTTCGACCAGGCGGCGGCGGTGCGCGGCGGATCCGACGGGATCGTGGTCCAGCCCGCACGACCATTCGGGGTGGGCGACCTGGACCGGTGAGTGCAACGCGTCGCCGAACGCGATGAGCCGCCGGTCGCCCCCGCTGACGGTGTACGCGGTGTGGCCGACGGTGTGCCCAGGCGCGAACGCGGCCCGTACGCCGGGGAAGATCTCCTCGCCGTCCCCGATCGCGCGGACCCGGGGCGCGAAGGCGGCCAGGCGTTCCCCGGTCGCCCCGCCCCCGGCGGCCAGGTCGCGTCGCTCCCACTCCGGCGCCGCGACGAAGTGGGGGGCGTGCGCGAAGGGCGGCGCGCCGGTGCCGGGCTCGTTGCTCCAGGCCCAGCCCAGATGGTCGGTGTGCAGGTGGGTGATGGCGACGGCCTCGACCCGGCGCGGCTCGCGGCCAAGCCGGCGCAGGCCGTTCAGCAGCTCACCGCCGTACAGCCGTCCCACCAGCGGGTCGGCCGGGTCGTCGGGGTGGGACCCGGGTCCGAACCCGGTGTCGATGAGCAGCGCCCGGTCGCCCCGCTCGACGAGCAGCGCGCCGATGCCGGCGACCAGGAAGCCGTGGTCGTCGAGGTGGTCGCCGTGGCCGGTCCAGTCGGCGGCGGGCAGCCAGCCGCGCGGCTTGAGCCGGACCAGTCCGTCCGGAACATAACTGATCGTCAGGTCGCCCAGGCGGAGCGAACGAGGGCGCGGCGCACGGCTCAGCCGCGTACGGTCGAAGGCGGTCGTCATGGTCCTGCCTCGTGCTCGGGGGACGCCGCCGGGCGGCGGCACGACCGGAACATTACAACTGTAATCATTCTAATTGCAATTATGCGAGTTGCAGTAGAATCGGCCCGTGACCGCGGAGCCCGAGACCCGAGCCCAGGCCGACCGGCAGCTGTGCGGGCTGGTCAACGGCCTGGCCAAGCAGATCGAAGCCCACCTTCGGGTCCGTGCGGCCACCCTCGGCCTGACCGCCTCCCAGGGCATCGCGCTGCGTGAGCTGACCGGCCCCATGACCCTGCGCGAACTCGCCGACCGGATGAGCTGCGAGCCCTCCAACGCCACGTTCGTCGCCGACCGCCTCGAAGAGCAGGGCTACCTCGAACGCCATCCCCACCCCGGCAACCGCCGGGCCAAACAGCTCATCCTGACCCCCGAAGGCGCCGCCCTCCGCGAACGCCTCCTCGACCTGCTCTCCGAGGACTCCCCGCTGGCCCCCTTGTCCGGCGACGAGCAGGACGCCCTGCGGCACCTCCTCGCCCGGGCCCTCATCCGCTGACGAGGTCTCAGCCGCTCTGCCACGCCTTGAAGCCGGGACCGCTCAGGACGACGATCTCCGGATCGCGCTCCTTGTCCGTGTGGGCGCGGTTCGGCACTCCCGGCACGAGCGCCACCGTGAAGCCCGCGGCGTACAGCACATTCGCCAGCGCGCGTTCCATGGCTCCGGTCGCCGCGCGTTCGAGGTGGACCATCGGGTGATGAGGATGGTCGACCCCCAAAGAGCCGGTCTCACCGTCGAATCCCGTTTCGGCGCACCAGCTCACCTTCACATGGCCGCCGTATGTGGAAATGTGATAGCCGCCGGCGTGGCTGTCTTCGGGGATGCCGACGAGCCGGAACAACTGGCGGATATCGCGGGCGAGCGCCTCGGCCCTGTCTTCACGTGAGGTGGCAACCATGGCCGGAACCGTACCGTCGCCACAAGAATCAAAGCGACGCCGCCGGGTCGCCCACGCGAAGATCTCCACCAGAAGGCCTTTGCGACGCATAATGCGAAATCGAATGGACGATTCGGCCGCTGGTCGAGCAGTGATTCCCGCCGCCACAAGAGGTTTCCGGCGAAGTCCTCACTCGGCCCGGCCCGAACGAACTCAGGGCGTGCGGTGCACCTGGAACGGCGCGAAGCTCTGGGCGACCGGCATGAGTTCGATGACGTTGATGTTGACGTGCGCCGGGAGCGACGCCGCCCAGGACACGGTCTCGGCGATGTCGGCGGGGCCGAGCGGCCGCATTCCGGAATAGACGGCCCGGGCCCGCTCCCGGTCGCCACCGAACCGTACGGTCGAGAACTCCGTGTCCCCGCACATGCCGGGCTCGACGCAGGTGACGCGGACGCCCGTGCCGTGCAGGTCGCTCCGCAGGTTCTGGCTGAACTGGTGCACGAACGCCTTGGACGCGCCGTAGACGTTGCCGCCGGGATAGGGGTAGGTCCCGGCGACCGAACCCACGTTGACCACGTGTCCCCGGCCGCGGGCCACCATGCCGGGCAGGATCGCCCGGGTGCAGTACAGCAGGCCCCGGCAGTTGGTGTCGAGCATCTGGTCCCAGTCGTCCAGGTCGGCGTCTTGGGCGCGTTCGAGTCCCCTGGCGAGGCCGGCGTTGTTGACCAGCAGGTCGATCTCGGCGAACTCGGCGGGCAGGGTGGCGACCGCGCGCTCGACCGCGGCCCGGTCCCGTACGTCCAGTTCGAGGGGGTGGACGGTGCCCGGGTGGTCGGCCGCCGTCTTGGCGAGCAGGTCCGCTCTCCGCGCCGAGGCGACGACGCGGGCGCCGTCGGCCGCGAGGCGGCGGGTGATGGCGGCGCCGAAGCCGGTGCTGGCGCCGGTGACGAACGCGGTCATGGCCATGGGGCTCACTGCCCTCCGGGGATCGAGTCGAGGAACGCGCTCAGCGCCTCGTTGAATTCGGCCGGCGCTTCGAGGTTGGGCATGTGCGCGGCGCCTTCGACGATGACGAGCGTGGAGTCCGGGATGATTTGGTGCATGAGACGGGCGTCGCCGATCGGCGTGAACTCGTCTCCGTCGCCGACGACGATGAGCGTGGGCACGCGGACGCGCGAGAGCGACGCGACGTAGTCGGGACGCTCGGCGCGGCCGCGTAGCGCGGCGGCCGCTCCGTCCGGGGACGTTCCGCGCATCATCCCGAGCACGTGCTCGGCCACGGCGGGCGACCGCCGGATGTTCGCGGGCGCCACCATCTTGGCCAGCACCTCCTCCGCGTAGCCGCCCATCCCCTCCTGGAGCAGCCGGTCGGCCATCGCGTTGCGGGCCCGCCTGCCTTCGTCGGTCTCCGCCTGCGGGGCGGTGTCGGCCAGCACCAGCCCGCGGAGCCGGTCCGGGAACAGGCGATGAAACTCCATGACGATCTGCCCGCCCACGGACAGGCCGCCGAGGACGATCTGCTCGACTCCGAGATGGTCGAGAAGACCGGCGATGTCCCGGGCGAAGGTCCGCAGCGGCGTCCTGCCCGGCACGACTGTGCTCCGGCCGTAGCCGCGCAGGTCCGAGACGATCACGCGGCGCCCATGGCGGCCGACGTGCTGGACCTGGGGTGCCCACATCGAGCGGTCGAAGGGGTGGCCGTGGACGAGCACCAGTGGCGGCCCGGTGCCCTCGGGGTTGTGGTCGTCGTAGGCGATGGTGATCCGCCCATTGATGAAAGTGCCCACCGCATGCATCTCCTGGTCGGCCCGGCTTGACGGCTCGATGCTATTGGGAGCAATATCTCGGTGCAATAGAAGAATTGCACTCGTAGCAATGTCGGGGCGGGGATGGGATGGACGACTACCGGCGGATCGCGGACGCGCTCGCGGCACAGATCGTCTCCGGCCGGCTCCGGCCCGGAGACCGGCTACCGCCGCAGCGGCAGTTCGCCCGCAGGCACGGCATCGCCGGTTCCACCGCGGCGCGGGTGTACGGCGAGCTGGTCCGCCGCGGCCTCGCGGTCGGAGAGGTGGGACGCGGCACGTTCATCCGCGCCGCCGCGCCGTCGAGCGAGCCGGCACTCGCCGAGCCGGCCCGGGCACGGGTGGACCTGGAGCTGAACTTCTCCCTGCCTCCGGAGCAGCCCGCGCTCCTCGCCGCGAGCCTGGGCGGAATGCTGCGTCCCGACGTGCTGGCGGATTCGCTCGCCCCCATGGGCGCGGCGGGCACGCGGGCGGTACGCGAGGCGGCGGCCGCGATGCTGTCCCGTGCGGGCTGGAGCCCCGATCCCGGACGGCTGCTGCTCGCGGGCAACGGGCGGCAGGCGATCGCCGCCGCGCTCGCCGCCCTGGTCCCGGCCGGTGACCGCGTCGGCGTCGAAGAGCTGACCTACCCGCTGGTCAAGGGCATCGCCGCCCGCCTCGGCATCACACTGGTGCCACTCACCATGGACGAGCACGGGGTGCTCCCGCAGGCCATCCGATCGGCCGGGCCGCTCCGTGCGGTCTACCTCCAGCCGACGCTGCACAACCCGCTCGGTGTCACGATGCCCGAGCGGCGGCGCGACGAGATCGCCGCCGCCATCCGCGATCTCGGGATCTACGCGGTCGAGGACGGCATCTACGCGTTCCTGCGCGACGACCCGCCGCCGCTGGCCGCGTTCGCGCCGGAACACGTCATCGTCGCCGACAGTCTGTCCAAGCGAGTCGCCCCGGGTCTGACCGTCGGGTTCGCGGTGGCACCGGAGGCGATCGGCGACCGGGTCGCCTCGGCGCTGCGCTCGGGCGGCTGGACCGCGCAGCGATTCGCGGTCGAGGCCGCGACGCGATGGCTCACCGACGGCACGGTCGCGACCCTCCAAGAGATCAAACGTGGCGACGCGGAGACACGCCAGCGGCTCGTCCGCGAGCATCTCGCCGGGTTCGCCGTCGAGGCCGATCCGCAGGCCTTCCACTGCTGGTGGCGGCTGCCCGACCCGTGGCGGGCCGACACCTTCGTCGCGGCCGCGGCCCGCCGTGGCATCGCGGTCACCCCCGGCGCGGCCTTCACCGTCGTGGTGTCCCACGCGCCCAACGCCGTCCGTCTCGCCCTGTCGGCGCCGCCGCTCGACACTCTCGCCGCGGCGCTGGCGACTCTCGCCGCGCTGGCCAGGAGTGTTCCCGAGGACACCGAGGTCGAGTAGGGGCCCGCGGCGAGGGCGACGGTGTGGCCGCGGGCGTCACCAGGGCACCGGGCCATCTGCGCCGAAGTACCCGGCGGTCGGCCCGTCCGCGCCGAGCGTGGCCAGGCGCACCAGGACCGCGGCGCCCTGCGCGACCGTGAGGAACCCGGTGTGGTTGTTGCTGTCCGTGTCGACGAAGCCGGGGGCGGCGGCGTTGACGAGGATGCCGTCCTTGCGCAGCTCGTTGGCGTACTGCACGGTCAGCGCGTTCAGGGCGGACTTGGACGGCGAGTACGCCGCCGACGGCGGCAGAGCCGTCATCGGGCCGTCCGGATGGCTGTTGAGGCCCAGCGAGGCGGCGTGACTGCTGACGTTGACGATGCGCGGCGCTGGTGACCGCCGCAGCAGCGGCAGCAGGGCGTTGGTCACCGTGATCACACCGAAGACGTTGGTCTCGAACACCGCCCGGACCATGTCCACGTCGACGGTGCTGGGGACCTGGTCGTGGGCGTCCTGCGGCGAGACCTGCCCGGAGCCGGTGATACCGGCGTTGTTGATCAGCACGTCGAGGTGGCCGAAGCGCTCCTCGATCTGCCTCGCGACCTCCCGGACGGTGGCCGGGTCGGTGACGTCCAGGGTGACCGCGTGCACGTCGCCACCCGCCGCGCGCAGTGCCGCAGCGGCCTCCTCGCCACGCCGCGCGTCCCGGGCACCGATCAGGACCGTCATGCCCCGCGCGGCGAGTTGCTCGGCGGCCCCCCGGCCGATCCCCTTGTTCGCCCCGGTGACCAGCGCGACCTTCTGCCCGCTCATGACCAGCTCCTAGTTGTGGCTCGTTACCCCCGTCTTCGAACCCGAGACGAGACAGCCCGGCCACCTGTGACATGCGAGCGGGAGAATCCGAGGCCGAAGCCGCCTCGTGCTCCGAATCACTTCGCGTCGTGCGAGCGGGGGTGCGGCCGGTGGTGGTGGTCGGTCAGGACGGTGAGCAGGCGGGTGAGCTCGGCCCGCTGGCCGGGGGTGAGGGGGGCGAGGAGTTCACGCTGGGCGTCGGTGACGAGCGCGTCGAGGCGCTCCAGGCGACGGCGGCCGGTGGAGGTGAGGGTGATGACGTTGCGGCGGCGGTCGTCGGAGTCGGGTTCGCGGCGGACGCATTCGGCGTCGGCGAGCTCGTTCAAAACGGCGACCATGTCGCTGCGGTAAATGCCGGTGCGACGGCTGAGCTCGGCCTGGCTGGCGGCGCCGACCTCGGCGAGCGTGCTCAGCACGGCGAAGTGCCACTTGCGGGCGCCTTCGGCGGCCAGGCGCTCGCTGACGAGCCGGTCGGCGACGGCCGCGACCCCGGCGATCAGGCGGCTGGGGATGGTACGCAGCCGGGCCGGGGTGGATTCGGGGGTCGAGCTCATGAGGGTCCTCCGCCTCTTGCGTTAGTGACACTAACAGTCCTGGCGTCGTCAGTGCCACGAACGTTCGGCTGCCGATCGGCGGCTCACCGCCTTCCTGCTGCGGGCGGCGTTGTCGGCCCGCTGCCGGGAGCTGCGGATCGAGCCGCCAACGCCGGGTCCGACTTCCGCAGGGCGCACGGCAAGAACGGCATCCTGGTCAAGCTCGCGACCGCGGCGCCTGCCCTGCCGGAGGGGATCGCGGCCAGAGTAGTGCGGCGTCGGCAAGGGCCGTTCGGTGGTACGGCGGGAGCTCGTCGCCGGTCCAATACACCTCGACCTGCGGTGACTCCTCATCGATCAAGACCAGTTCGTGCTGCGCGTCACCCGTCAGCTCCCATGCCCGGACGTGCGGCTCGACCTCTACGAAGTAGACGCGTCGCGCGTCCTCCGATTCCTCGTGTGGCGCCGACCGCCAGGCGCGCCGGATCGTCATGACACCGAGATGTTCGTTCATCGCGTCGACGAGCAGGTCATCGGCGAGGTCGGCCGAGACGCGGGCCACGGCGGGCGCTCCCGGAGGCACCGGCGTGAACCGGTGATCGGTCGCGGGGACGCTCGTCGAGATCGTCAGCTGATCCGTCGCGGCCGGATCTCCTGCGGCGCCGTCGGCCAGCGCCAGGACGTACCGCAGCAGTTCCACGTCGGCGGCGGTCAGGGAGACTCTGAGCCGTGCGGCGGATCCGGTCACGGTGTCGGGGAGGTGGACCAGGTCGCTCCTGGCCAGCATGGTGCGGGTACGAGTGATCAGCTCGTCCGGAAATCGCCCGGCCAGGCGTAGCAGCAGCCGATGCAGGGCCGCGAAGACCTGCCACGCGTCGTCGCCCGGCCTCACCCGTTCAGAACTCATCCGGTCTTCTCTTGCATCAGGAAGATCTCATAGCCGTCGGGGATCTGCTCCAACTCGCCACGATCGACCATGTCCTTCGCCGTCCGGTTCACCTCTTCACGGATCCTCCTCACCATCTCGGGGTCGTGCACGCGCCGGGTTCGCGCGTGGGGCGGCAGGACCGCGCCCTGGTCCTCGGGGGACGGGGAGAAGATCGAGGTGTCGCGCGCATGGCCGCCGGTGAGGCGGTACACGATGAGCACCCGGTCGTCCGCCGGATTGCCCGCCATGGACCGTAGGGCGGTCTCCAACCGACGGCTCACGGTCACGTACTCCCGCGTCGTCACGGACGGGGACAGTAGCGATCCGTGAATCGGTGAGTACGCGGACGTCTTCGCGTCGCCGCGGTAGGCGATCACTGGATGTTCGGGAGTGCCGATCGCCGGAAGCCGCGTCATGGCGGCGTGGACCATGTCGCCGTGCCAGCACATCTCGTCGAAGAGCGACGGCGCCATCTCGCCGATCTGTGCACGGATCCGCCGCCACGCGGCACGCTGCGACCGGCGGGCCTGCCGGATCTCGGTCTCGGTTCCTCGTGCGTCTTCCGTGCGGCCCCCGGCCCGGTGCTCGTGGCGTCGCTGCTTCGCCTCCTCGACCCGGCGCGCCGCGTCGACCCAGTCCTTGGCCTCGGCCGTCAGCGATGAGGAGCCGGGTCGCTCCTGATCGGCGTAGAGGAGCGGACGCAGGGAGGGTGGCAGCGGCGGCGTGCGACCCGCCGCGACGGCGGTCAGGTGATCCGCGGTCAGGTCCTCGGCCTTCCGCGTCATCCCCTCCCGTGCGGCCGACGCACTCACACCGCCGGCCCACGGGCGCGTACGCGTCATGGCGTCGATGAGACCGTGACCGTGCCGGGCGTAGACCGTCAACGCGATCAGGTACGGCTCGGGCAGCTTCTCGCCCAGCTCGCGTACCGCGGCCGTGTCCGCGGGGTCGATCCCGTTACGGCGCAGCCAGCCGGACAGCCCCGGATCGCGCACGCTCCCGTCACGGAACTGCCGCCACAGCCGATCGGCGGTCGCACGGACCGCGTGGTCGCGCGTTTCGACGAAGCCCCCGGGGTCGTCCGAACCGGTCGCGTGCCGCAGATACCGGACCTCGTGAGGGTACAGACCGTCCGGAAGGATCCGCGTCCGCATCGTGTGCAGGTCCAGGCCGGGCAGGTTCCCGTAGAGGTCCACGGCGGTGAAGCGTCCGCCGACCTCGCCCTCCCAGAGACCGGCGATCTGCAGCCCCCGGACCGTCTCGAAGAGCGAGTGATGTCGAGAGGGCAGGAGTTTGGCCATCACCGCGCCACGGAAGAGTTTCATTCCCTCCGGGTCGAGACCGACGAGCTTCGCCGAGGCCAGCAGCCTGAACGTGGTCGCCGACACTCCATTGACCACGGGAAATCCGCCGGCGGTGGCCTGGTCGGCCCATCGCCCGCCGGAAAATCCCCATACCTTGAAACCCTCCACCCACGGCAGCGGAGTATCCGACCCCAATGGCCCGTCTTTGATGACCGATTCGGCATAAGCCTTTTCAAGTACGCCCAGGGGTGTCCCGCGTTCAGCGTAATAGCGAGCCGTCGTGACGAGACCGAGGTCCTTCTGTTCTTCGGGAGTGCGCCGACGACGTCCGGCGTTACTCTCATGCCAGTCGAGGAAGTCTCGCACGCCATGCTTGGAAAGCGTGATGATCAGGTTGCCCTCACCGAACGGATTGCGAGCGAACCGGATTCCGTTGGGATCGAACCACACCTTGCCGATCTTTCGCAGCACAAGACGGTTCACGCCGTTCAGCTGGCGCCCCATCGCTCTCACCAGGTCGACATCGAGGCCTGCGGCCGCGGCCTGTTCCCAGCGTTCGTTGTCGATGACGTCGAGCACGACTTTTCGCAAGGTGATCGAATAACGAGGGTTCGAGAAGCTCGCCTGCATAAAAGCCTCAGTCAATTCACGTACGTTACCGAACTCGAGTAGTTCGTCGACGGAGACCCGCGAGCCGACTTGCCCCGCAGATTGGGGAGCATTGTCGCGGAAGAACGCCCCTTCAACACGCTTCTCGAACTGCTCCGGAGTCTCACCCTCCAGGCGAGGCGCGAGATCCAGGAACATCTTCCTCAGTCTCTCCACCGCTGTACGGGATATGTCGAGAATGTCGGGTTGGTTGAAGTAATAAGCACCGAGCCGTTCTTCAAAGTGGATCGCTTCGGCCTCATACCCGGGATCGCGGAAGGCCCGCCCGAACGGAACGCCCACAGGATCGCGCGGGGTGTCCACCCGGCCGACGGGATCGCCCGGCCAGGCGTTGTGCCGATCGGCGTGGGTCGGCGGGTCCAGCGGTCTCGCGTGGTCCAGAAACGTTCCCGACGGATCGTCAACGGGCGTGGGATGGACGGGGGAACGCGGAGCTTCGAGACCCGTGTGCGGCCGGGGAAACGGTATCGAGCCTGCCGGGTCGCGAGCCTCGGTGTCGAGGATCGCCCCATGAGGCCGGCCGGATGGCGAGGGCGTGCCGGACAGGTCGACTCGCGGCGGCGTGTGCTCCGGTTCGGGCGTCGTCCGTGCGGTGTCATCCGGTCGCGGCAGGCTCGCGTTGGGAAGACCGTGTCGCGCCGCGTCCTGATCAGCGGCGCCTGGATCGATCGGGCGCGCCTGCTCGACCGGTACGGCGGGTGAGGTGTGGACACCGCCCGAACCGCCGGAGCCCGAGTCGTCGACGGCGTTGCCGTGAGCCGCGGTGCCGACACTGGCGCGCCCGCCATCGATGGTGGCGACGTCATCGGAGGGGCCGGCCGAGGCCTTGGCTCTTCCCTCGAACGCCGGGTCCGCCCCCGCACGCCCGCTTGCCTCTGCTCTGCTGGACGCGACCCGCTCTCGGACGGTGGGACCGGCCCGCCCGTCCGATCCCGGCTCGGCGGGCCGGGTGCCCGGGCGTTCGGCTCCAGGGGCGATCCGATCGGGCGTGGCCTCGACACCGCCGGTCAGGGCGGTAGAACCATGACCGTGAACATTCCCGGCTCCGGACGGCTGCCCGGTGTTGCCGCGCCGGAGTTCACGGATGCGGGTGATGGCCTCGCCGCCTGAGCCGATGGACGCCATGGCAAGCCCGGTCTGCCAGGCGTGTTCCAGATCCCAGCCATGCCCGGTGACCTTGTTGGTGGCCATGAGAGTCCCGGTGCCGGCGCCCCACCCGACCGCGAAGCGTGAGAATATGCCGGCCGCTCCCGGCGATTTCATCACTGCGGCCAGGCGGGCGGTGGCCGGTCCGCGGCGCAGCAGCGCAGGCAAACCCGCTCGGGCGCTCCCCATCAGCCCACCCAGCATCAGGCCCTGTCCGAACGCGTCGGCCAGCTCGCCCCAGTCACGGTGGCCGCTGAGGAAGAGCAGGTCGATCACACCCGACCCGACGGAGTAGACCCCGCCCACTGCGGACTCGAACAGCAGACGCAAGATGATCTCCAGCGCCTCGCCCTCGATCCGGATCCAAGACAACGCCATGGCCATGCCGGTCTCCAGCAACGGGCCGAGCGTGCTGACCGCGTACATCAGCGTCACCGCGAAGACCGCCGAGGCCACGAAATGCCACCGAGCGGTAACGATGGCGTCGGCGGATCGGCGGCCGTAGGCAGCGAGGTCGTCACACCGCTGCCTCAGATCCGCCAGCAGGCCGTCCGCCCCGTGCACCATCCGCGCCGCCCCCGCGAACGCGTCGGTGGCCTCTCCGAACCCGCTGCTCGTCACCCATCCTGAGTGGTGAGCGATCCGCTCGTTCACCTTATTGATGACCACGCCCAGCCCTGCCGCGCCGTCACACAACCTTTCTATCGCCGCCGGATTCCCGTCGGGCCAGGAGAATCCCAATCCGACCTGCTCGAACAGCCACAGCGCCTGACGTACGACATCAGGCGGAGGCGCGGCCGAGGGCCGGTCCCCGGCTATCGGAGGCAGCACATACTCATCGACGGCCCGCGCCGCACCCCTGGAAGAACGCGGTGGTGCCACCGAATCGCTCCGGCCGCTCAACGCCTCGATGATCGCTTCTTCGTTATCGGAATAGCGCCCACCCGTGTCGAGGAGCCCCGCCCCCATCCCCCGCAGCAGATTCACCGCCGCGGGCAGGTCCTTCAACAGGCCGTCCCGCCGCTGCACGAATCCCGCCGCTGCCGAGCCGGGGCCTCCAGAGAACAGCCCGCGTCCCAGATCATCACTGCCGAACGGCTGCCCGACGACCACATCGCAGAACAGGTCGACCTCGTCGGCCAGCCGCCAGGAGGCGTCGTCGATGCCGCGCCCCGCCCGCACCCACGCCTCGGCGAGGGCACCGAATCCCAGCATCACGCCAGCCTCCGTCCGCGCCGGGGTCTGTCCGGTCCGGGCACGGTACGGGCACCTCTCGGCTGCGGGCCCGCACCCGGATGAGGTCGCCCTCGTCAGCGACATCCTCGATGACCAGGGCCGACAGCCCCGAAAACACAGTATTCACAAGATCGTTAAGACGGCACGAGGATCATCGTGACACCTCGGCACCCTCCATCACCACCGAAAGAGCGACAGAGCCCGAAAACCGTACAGCCGCGGCGCTCCCCTTCGGCCTGGCCTGCTCGACATGGCCCTGATCCGCGACCCTCAGAATCTGCATAGCGACGATAAAAATCGACGTCGTGTAGAGTTTGAGGTGAGGGTGCGACCCGGCCCTCGCGTCTCTCCTGTGGAGGAGCAATGCGGAAACAGAACTGGCTCATCACCGGCGTCAGCACGGGACTCGGCCGTGCCTTCGCCCAGGCCGCCCTGGCCGCCGGGCACACCGTCGCCGGTACGGTCCGTTCCGAGGAGGACCTGCGGACCTTCGAAGGGCTCGAACCCGGGGACGCGCACGGCCGCATCCTGGACGTGACGGACGACGACGCCGTCTCGCATGTGGTCGCGGAGGTGGAGCGGAGCGTCGGCCCCCTGGACGTCGTCATCGCCAACGCCGGCTACGGCCTGGAGGGCACCTTCGAGGAGACCCCGCTGGCCGAGGTGCGGCGGCAGTTCGAGGTCAACGTGTTCGGGACGGTGGCCACCCTGCAGGCGGCGCTGCCCCCCATGCGCCGGCGGCGCCGCGGGCACCTGATGGCCGTCACCTCCATGGGCGGGCTCATGGCCGTGCCCGGCATGTCCGCCTACTGCGGCAGCAAGTTCGCCCTGGAGGGCATCCTCGAGGCACTGGGCAAGGAGGTCGCGCAGTTCGGGATCCATGTGACGGCGATCGAGCCCGGCTCCTTCCGTACCGACTGGGCCGGACGGTCCATGACACGCGCCGCGCGGACCATCGACGACTACGACGCGCTGTTCACCCCCATCCGGGAAGCGCGGCAGAAGGCGAGCGGGAACCAGCTGGGCGATCCGGCCAAGGCCGGGGACGCCGTCGTGCGGATCGCATCGGTCGAGCGGCCGCCGGCCCACCTCGTCCTGGGGTCGGACGCGCTGCGACTGGTCACCGCCGCGCGTACGGACGTGGACGCGGACATCCGCGCATGGGAGGCGCTCTCCCATGCGACCGACTTCGCCGAGGGCGCTCGGCTCTGATGCCCGGACACCACCCCGCGCGGGGCCGGCGCGCCGCCGAGCGCAAGGGCGATGTCCGGGAGCGGGCCATCCTCGACACCTGTGAAGCCCTGCTGGCGCAGAAGGGCTACGACGCGATGACCGTCGGCGACATCGCCCAGGGCGCCGGCATCACACGCGGCGCCCTGTACTTCTACTTCGGCTCCAAGCAAGAAGTCGTCACGGCGCTCGTGGCCCGGACCGTCGAGCACCTGTGGGAGCGGTCCCGGGCCACCGCGGAGGCCGACGAGCCGCGCCAGGCCATCGCGGCGGCCATGCGGCGCACGGTCGAGCTGTGGAACGAACACGGCCTGGTCATGCGCACGGCGATCGACCTGTCGTTGACCGTGCCGGAGATCGGCGCGCTGTGGAGCCGTACGGCCGACCTGTTCATCACGGCCATCACCGCCGTCCTGGAACGCGCCGGCGTCCAGTCCGGCACCGAACCGGAACACGCCTCGGCGATGGCGCGCGCCCTGTGCTGGATGATCGAGCGAACCTTTTACCACGCCTCGCAGGAGTCCCGCGAGGCGTTGCGGAAGGCCTCCGCCACCTGCGAGCACATCTGGCTGACCAGCGCCGGTCTGACCACCTGAACGAGCCCTTGGGCGAGTGACCATCGAGGCTGCGCGAAAACCCGTTGGCGGACCACGGCGGCCACTGCTACCTTTCCGGAGGCCGTGCCAGAGAACGAGGAGGTGGTACCCGTGAACGTATCGACATGGGTGCTCCCCTCCGGGGTCGCGGTCGGACGATAGGTCGTCCGGGAGCGCCGTTCTGAGCACTCCCGAAAGGCACGACCATGCGATTCACCTCCGAGCAGCGTTTCGACGACGGCGTCCTCGAACGCGAGTTCACCCTCGGCGAGATCCCCGGCATCCTGTGGACGCCCGCATCCGCATCCGCCCCGGCGCCGCTGATCCTCATCGGCCACCCCGGCGGGCTGCACAGGATGCGCCCCCGGCTGGTGGCCCGGGCCCGGCACTCGGTGGCCGACGGCTTCACCGCGGCCACCATCGAACTCCCCGGGAGCGGTGACCGGCCCCGCTCGGCCATCGCCGAGCAGGCCCGCGCCGACCTACGCCGGGCGCTGGAGGCCGGCGAGCCGGTCGAGGAGGAGATCGTCGACCGGCTCGTCCTCCCGCTGGCCGAAAAGGCGGTTCCGGAATGGCAGGCCGCCCTCGACGCCCTCCTTTCGCTGCCCGAGGTCGGCGGCCCCGTCGGATACTCGGGGGGACTGATCGCCATCGGCGTCCGGCTGGCGATCGTCGAGCCGCGCATCGCGGCCGCCGTTCTGTTCGCCGGGAGTTTCGTGCCTCGTACGCTGTTCGACGAGGCCCGCCAGGTCACCATTCCGCTGCACGTGCTGCTGCAGTGGGACGACGAGGCGAACGACCGGCAGGCGGCCCTGGACCTGTTCGACGCCTTCGGCACCAAGGAGAAGACGCTGCACGCCAACATGGGCGGGCACACCGGCGTCCCGCAGTTCGAGGGGGACGCCGCGGCCCGGTTCTTCACCCGGCATCTGCGCTAGCCGCCCCCGCCAGTTCGGACGGCCGCCGTGTCGAGAACGGGGCGCCGGCTCCGTCCCAGGGACGCGAGCGGCCACGACGGGGCCGCGCGACGAAGAAGGAGAACCATCATGAAGTACCTGCTGCTGAAGCACTACCGAGGTGGCCCGGCCCCCACCGTCGACTACGGGTCGATGGACCAGTGGACGCCGGAGGAGGTCGACGCGCACATGCGGTACATGCGCGAGTTCGCCGCCCGGCTGGAGGAGACGGGTGAGTTCGTCGACGTCCAGGCGCTGACGCCCGAGGGCGCGTTCGTGCGGTACGACGGCGAGGGGCGCCCACCGGTGACCGATGGTCCGTTCGCCGAGACCAAGGACCTCATCGCCGGCTGGTACATCATCGACGTGGAGTCCTGGGAGCGCGCGGTCCAGGTGGCCGGGGAGCTGTCCGCCGCTCCCGGGCCCGGCGGCGAGCCGATCCACGAGTGGCTCGAGGTCCGGCCGTTTCTCACCGAGCCGCCCACGGTGACCGAGTGAACGACTCGCTGCTGCGGGAGCTCGTACCCGCGGTGATCGGTGTCCTCGTCCGACGCGGAGCCGACTTCGCGTCGGCCGAGGACGCCGTGCAGGAGGCCCTGATCCGGGCGCTGGCCATCTGGCCGGACGACCCACCCCGCGATCCGAAGGGATGGCTCGTCGCGGCCGCGTGGCGCAAGTTCCTCGACGCCGCCCGTGCCGAGGCGTCGCGGCGGGGACGGGAACTCGCCGTGGAGGTCGAGCCCCCCACCGGCCCGGCGCCGGCCACGGACGACACGCTGCGGCTCTACTTCCTGTGCGCGCACCCCACCCTGCCGCAGGCCTCGGCCGTCGCCTTGACGCTGCGCGCGGTCGGCGGCCTGACCACGCGGCAGATCGCGACGGCGTACCTCGTCCCCGAGGCGACCATGGCGCAGCGGATCAGCCGGGCCAAGCGGCGGATCGCGGGGCTGCCGCTCGACCAGCCCGGCGATCTGGGGACGCTGCTGCGCGTGCTCTACCTCGTCTTCAATGAGGGGTACGGCGGAGACGTCGACCTGGCGGCCGAGGCGATCCGTCTCACCCGCCAGCTCGTCGCCCTGACCGACGAACCCGAGGTCGCAGGGCTGCTCGCGCTCATGCTGCTGCACCATGCGCGCCGCGCCTCTCGTACCGGCCCGGGAGGTCGCCTGGTGCCGCTCGGCGAGCAGGACCGATCGCGCTGGGACACCGGCCTGATCGCCGAGGGAGTGGCGATCCTGCAGACCGCGCTGGCCCGCGACCGGCTGGGCGAATACCAGGCGCAGGCCGCGATCGCCGCCCTGCACGCGGACGCCCGGACCGCCGCCGAGACGGACTGGGTGCAGATCGTGGAGTGGTACGACGAACTGCTGCTCCTCACCGGCAGCCCGGTGGTGCGACTCAACCGCGCGGTGGCGGTCGGCGAGGCCGACGGGCCACGGGCCGGCCTGGCGGCGCTGGCCGACGTGGCCCCCGACCTGCCCCGATACGCCGCCGTGTCGGCATACCTGCACGAACGGGCCGGCGACCTCGAGCGGGCCGCCGTGCTGTACGCCGAGGCCGCCCGCGCCGCCACCAGCATGCCGGAGCTCAACCACCTCACCCGGGAGGCCGCACGGGTACGACAGCTCCTGCGTTCGTGAGGGCGTACGGCCGAGATGTCCAAATCCCGCGTCGTACTGAGGCGAGCGAGATCGCCGACGACCGGCTGCGATTGAGCTTCACCTGCTGCCATCCGGCGCTGGACATGCCGGCCCGGGTCGCGCTGACGCTGCGTACGCTCGGCGGCCTGACCACCGGCGAGATCGCCCGCGCGTTCCTGGTCGCCGAACCGACGATGGGCAAACGCATCGTCCGCGCCAAGCGCAAGATCGCTGATGCCCACATCCCGTACCGCGTGCCCGCCGATCAGGAACTCCCGACCGCCTGCTCGGCGTCGTGTACCTGATCTTCAACGAGGGTTGTTCCGCCGGTGAGGGCGATCACCTCGTACGGGCGGAGCTGTGCGACGAGGCCCTTCGGCCGCCTCGTGTGCGCGCTGATGCTGCTCCACGACGCCCGTCGCGCCGCCCGCGTCGACGGGCACGGTCGCTACGTCGCGTTGCAGCACCAGGACCGGTCCGCGTGGGGACCGAATCCACGAAGGGCTCCGTACGCTCCAGCGTGCGGTGCGGTTCCGGCGCCCCGGCCGGTACCAGCTCCAGGCGGCGATCGCCGCGTTGCACCTCCAGACGCCCGATGGTGACCCCGAGAGCCGGGCGCGGCTCGCGGAACTGTACGGAGCACTCGCCCGCCTCGACCTTTCACCGGTGGTCGGGCTAACCACGCGACCGAGGCTCGCGTCCGGTAGTGCCCGATCCAGCCCCGCCGCGTAGGACTCTCGTGCACGGCCGTGAAACGCTCGGGCACCGAGAAAGCGACCGAATGTCTGGCGTTGAGGAGCAGCACGGCTGATGGTTGGACGTGGTGGCACCGGCCGGGTGCGCTGGAAGCAGCGCTGGCCCTCTGACTGCATACCGTTCGACTTCGGGAGTCACGCAACCGTCAACGTCTTCAGCGGGAAGGCATCAGACGCCGCCGAGCCCCCAGGAGGTGGCGGGTACCTCGACGCCGGCGTCGACCAGCTCCGCGCCGAGGGCCACGCGATCCGCAGCGAGGACGTCGCCAGGCGCTCCCCGCTCAAGCACCACAACCTCAACGGGCTCGGCCGCTACAGCTTCACCGCCAGTGTGCGACCCGGACGCGCCCGAGCTGGACGAGGACGACGACGGAGGGCAGGAGTGAGCGACAGGAGCAGACCAGATCACCCTGATATGGGCAGGCACTCGGCGAGCAGGTCGACGATGTCGCGCCAAGCCCGCTGCGCGTGCCGTGGATGGTGGCCGACGCCGGAAACCACGGCATGGTCGACCGGTGGATGGTGGAAGGCGTGCAGGGCTCCGCCGTAGACCACGAGGCGCCAGTCGACGTCCGCAGCCTGCATCTCGGCGGTGAACGCGTCCCGTTGCGCGGGCGGCATGATCGGGTCTTCGGACCCGACCCCAGCCCACACCGGGCAGCGAATGCGCGCCGCCTCGCCCGGTCGGCCCGTGGTCACTGCGTTGACTGTCCCGATCGCACGCAGGTCGACGCCGTCGCGCCCGAGCTCCAGCGCGATTGCGCCCCCGGTGCCGTAACCGATAGCGGCGATCCGGCCGGGGTCGGCCCGCGGCTCGGCTCGCAACACGTCGAGCGCCGCGTGGCCGATGCCGCGCATCCGGTCGGGGTCGGCGAGCAGCGGCATGCAACGGGCCAGCATCTCTTGCGGGTCGCCCAAATAGCGCCCGCCGTGGATGTCGAAGGCCAGCGCCACGTATCCCAGCTCAGCCAGGGCATCGGCCCGGCGGCGCTCGACGTCACTGAGCCCCAGACCTTCGGGCCCGATCAGGACTGCGGGCCGGCGCTCGACACCGGCGGGGAGCGCGAGGTGCCCGATCATCGTCAGGCCGTCAGCCGGGTATTCGACCGTACGCGTTGTAACCGTCGCCATGAGACTGGACCATAGTGATCACCGAGCCCGGCCGACCCGGTGTTCACCGCCGGCAGACAGCGGCGTCGATCCAACCAGATCCGATGGTGATTGATGACAGGGGCTGGCGATGGACAGGTAGCGGCGGCGGGTGTATCGCAGGTCGTCCTCGGTGTGGGGATGGTCGCCGGCGGCGACCGCGCGGATGCCGGTTCCGGTGGCATGGGCGTAGATCAGCAGTGGCAGCCGCCCGAACAGTTCCTGGGGGCCAGGTGGTTCTGGGTGCCGGCTGGGGTGAAGACGTTCAGACAGGCGGTACGCAGGTACGTCTCGGTCAGCATGTCCATCAGCGGGACCCCCACCGGGCCCGGATCGCCGCCTTTGAATCGCGCCGCTCTTGCGGTCGGAGATCTTCAACCAGGCCGAGCCCTTGCCCAAGGGCATCATTCAGCGCAGACAGTTCGGCATCCATCTCCTCGGCCAGCTCAGCGGTGAACCGCTTCGGATCCAAGGGCCTGCGGAACTTGCCGTAGTTCTCGACGCAGCTGGCCTCGAAGTCCCTGGGCAGGTCGTCGTCGGAGTTGCGCCGCTTCTCCGCGCCGATGACCCGTACAACCGAGCTTGTCCCGCAGCGTCTGGAACACTCCGCGCTCGTACATGCTGCACAGGATGCGGTGGCGGCATGGGGCAGCCCGACCAGCAGGTCAGAGCTTGGCCACTTCCAGGCCGGGGAACTCATCGATCACAGCGACGCGGGTTGGCATCCCCGCAGTTCAGCCGCCGAAGCGCCGTTGCCTGGCAGCGAAACTGCGCAAGGCGCGAAGGAAGTCGATCTCGCGGAAGGCGGGCCAGTAGGCCTCGCAGAAGTACAGCTCCGAATACGCGCTCTGCCAGAGCAGGAAGTTCGACATTCGCTGTTCGCCGCTGGTGCGGATCACCAGATCCGGGTCGGGCTGCCCTGCCGTGTAGAGATGCCGCGCGATGTCGTCCATCGTCAGAACCGACGCCACCTCGGTCAGGGAATCACCGGCCTCGGCACGCTCGTGAAGGTGCTCGCGCAACGCGTCGATGACCTCCTGCCGGCCTCCGTATCCGACTGCGAGCGTGACGTGTGCTCCGGTCGTGCAGGTGCGTGTCGCCTCGACCGCCTCCTTGAGGGCACGGGCCGTGGTGTCCGGTAGCACGTCCAGCATCCCGGCGACGTGGACCTGCCAGCGAGCGTCCTGCCGCGTAAGCCGGTCCGTCGCCATCTGCTCGATCACCTGCATCAGGAAGGTGACCTCCGCATCACCGCGGCGTTGCAGATTCTCCGTGGAGCAGAGGAACACGGTGACGTGTTTGATCCCGACGGACTCGCACCAGGTCAAGACGTTCTCGGCGTGTTCGGCGCCGTACTTGTGGCCCAGGCTCGGATTGGCCATGCCCATCTGCCGGGCCCAGCGGCGGTTGCCGTCCATGATCAGCCCAACGTGCTGCGGCAGCGGCCCTGCCGTGACCTGTCGGCGTAGACGGCGAGCGTAGAGCTGGTGAAGGGGATTGGTCATGTGCACCTTCCGTTGACGCCCTTGGCCGGGCGGCTTCGTTCCTGCGACGAATCTGCGGCTGGGTCCTCCCAAGAGACTCGTCCCGCCTCGTGGGGACTCCGCCCTCAGCGTCCGGGACAACAGCCTCCCATCCACACGAGGCAGCGCCACGACGGCTCCCGCCAGATGATCTTGACAGAGTGCGCACAGGGCTCACATCGGATCGGTTGAGCCAGGACACGGGGTCGCTGAGCCTTGGACGACCCGTCGCCGCGCAAGTGAATGATAAGAGTCATTCTCATCTACTCCCTACTCTGGAGCCACATTGAGTTTCGCGTTTTATCTTACGAGTTTCGAGTAACACGAAACATAATCTGCTAGTTTTCGATCATGGCTGATGCCGCAACGAACACCGAGGAACCCGCAGTCGCCCGTCGCGCGGGCGACGGCGACCCCTCCCCCGCGCTCACCGCCGGTGCCTCCGGTGAGGAAGAAGGGACCGAAGCTCCGCACGGGCGGTGTCAGGTCTGCCGGGCTCCGCTGCCCGAACCGGTCCGTCGCGCCGACGGCCGGTACAAGGGCGGCCGTCGGCGCCTCTACTGCCCGGCGCCCAAGGACTGCAAGGAACGGGCGCAGGCCATGCGTGACGCGCGGGTCGCCGAGGCGCTCGGTGATCCGCTGCGGCTGGTGACGGCCGTCGCGGACGAGGCCGTTCCCGTGATGGGTGAGGTCCAGGCGATCCTGGCCAGGGCGATCGAGGGCTTCGCGGCGATCACCGACGTCACCAGCGTCCAGGTCGCCGAGGTGAAGGCCGACGCCGAGGCGGCCCGGCAGGAGGCCGAGGCGGCACGCCGTCAGACAGAGCAGGCCGAGGAACGGGCTTCCGACGCGACGGCTCGCAGCGAACGGGACCGCAAGGCCCGCGCCGACGCCGAGACGGAGGCCGCTCAGGCGCGCGCCGAGGTGGCCGAGACCAGGCAGCGGGCCGCCGAGACGGTGGCCGCGCATCAGCAGGCCAGCGAGCATGCCGAACGCGCCGCCACGCTCGCGCGCCAGGCCGAGCAGT
>NZ_JBHLZP010000049.1:7241-35060 GCF_042429965.1 Actinoallomurus acaciae | reverse complement strand
ACGGCCGGCGGCGGCACGGGCCGCCGTCGACGCGGCCGAGAAGGGCGCGGAGGCGACCGTGCCGCTCCAGGCGCGCAAGGGCCGGGCCAGCTACCTGGGACCCCGCAGCGTGGGGCACCTCGACCCCGGCGCGGCCTCGACCGTCCTGCTGTTCCGCGCCCTGTCCGAGACGCCCGAGGAGGCCTGAGCGATGGCGAACGTGGGAATCGTGCTGATCTCGCACAGCCGGGCCCTGGCCGAGGGCGCCGCCGAACTCGCCCGGCAGATGGGCGTCGGCGAGGTCACCGTACGCGCCGCCGGAGGCACCGAGGACGGCGGACTGGGCACGAGCCTGGACCTGGTGGAGGCGGCGGTGCGTGCGGCCGATGAGGGCGCCGGGGTCGTCCTCATCGGCGATCTCGGCAGCTCGGTGCTGACGGCCAAGACGCTGCTGGAGGACTGGGAGGACGCCGAGACCGAGGTCGTCCTGGCCGACGCGCCGTTCGTGGAGGGCGCCGTGGCGGCGGCCTCCGCCGCGGCCGGCGGGGCGGATGTAGCCGCCGTGGTCAAAGCGGCGGGTGAGGCGTACGAGTTCCGCAAGACGTGACCGACCGGCCTCGGGCGCCGCGCAGTGCCGCGTGATGGACAGCGTGGGGCCGCCCGGCGGGCTCGTGGCGCCACCGAACATGGGGCACCTCGCCGTCGCGGTTCTCTCGCCGTCGCGGTTCTCTCGCGGTCGCGGTTCTCTCGCGGTCGCGGTTCTCTCGCGGTCGCGGTTCTCTCGCGGTCGCGGTCGGTTCTCTCGCGGTCGCGGTTCTCTCGCGGTCGCGGTTCTCTCGCGGTCGCGGTTCTCTCGCGGTCGCGGTTCTCCCGCGGTCGCGGTTCTCCCGCGGTCGCGGTTCTCCCGCGGTCGCGGTTCTCCCGCGGTCACGGTTCTCCCGCGGTCACGGCCCTCCCGCGGTCACGGCCCTCCCGCGGTCACGGCCCTCCCGCGGTCACGGCCCTCCCGCCCGGGGGCTCCACCCCACTTCCATTGTCCAGCGCTCGATCTCGTCGTCGGAAGACGCACGGCGCGGCTGTGGATAACCGCCGTCCGCAGGGTTCGGTCGCCGCAGCCCGCAGGCGTGCTGCCGGCCACCGATGCGGTCGATCCCGCCAGCAGAAGACCGGCGGCCCGCCCGTGAACGACCGCCGTCCGCGAGGTCCGGTTGCCGCAGCTCGCCGCGCGCGGTCACGCCCCTCCCGCCCAGGGGGCTCCACCCCACTTCCATTGTCCAGTGCTTGATGTCTCCGCCGGAAGGCGCACGGCGCATCCTGTGGATGAACCCGTCCACAGGATGTGGACAACCGTCATCCGCGAGGTTCGGTTGTCGTGGCTCGCCGCGCGCTGTCCGCCTTAGGCCGTAGGCTTCTTTGAGTGTCCACGCTCGTAAGCCATCCCCTGCTCGACGGTCTCAACGACGCCCAGCGCGCGGCGGTCGTGCACCGAGGCGGTCCCCTGCTGATCGTGGCCGGGGCCGGTTCGGGCAAGACACGTGTGCTCACCCACCGCATCGCCTATCTGCTCGGTCAGCACGGCGCGCAGCCCGGTGAGATCCTCGCGATCACCTTCACCAACAAGGCCGCCGGTGAGATGCGCGAGCGCGTCGAGGCCCTCGTCGGCAACCGTGCCCGCGCCATGTGGGTGATGACGTTCCACTCCGCCTGTGTGCGCATCCTGCGCCGTGAGGCGAAACGGCTGGGCTTTCCGAGCGGCTTCTCCATCTACGACCAGGCCGACTCGCAGCGCCTGATGGCGCTGGTCTGCCGCGAGCTCGACCTGGACCCCAAGCGCTACCCGCCACGCGGCTTCTCCGCCCAGGTGTCCAACCTCAAGAACGAGCTGATCGACTACGAGACCTTCAAGTCCCAGGCGTCGACCCATCTGGAGAAGACGCTCGCGGAGGCGTACGAGACCTACCAGGCACGGCTGCAGCAGGCCGGGGCGCTCGACTTCGACGATCTGATCATGACGACCGTCAACCTGCTGCAGGCGTTCCCCGACGTCGCCGAGCACTACCGGCGGCGGTTCCGGCACGTGCTCGTGGACGAATACCAGGACACCAACCACGCCCAGTACGTCCTGGTCCGCGAGCTGGTCGGACAGCAGGGCGACGCCGATGACCTGTCACCCGCCGAGCTGTGCGTGGTCGGTGACGCCGACCAGTCGATCTACGCCTTCCGCGGCGCGACGATCCGCAACATCCTGGAGTTCGAGCGCGACTACCCGGACGCGAACGTCATCCTCCTGGAGCAGAACTACCGCTCGACGCAGACGATCCTGTCCGCGGCCAACGCCGTGATCGAGCGCAACGCCGACCGCAAGCCCAAGCGGCTGTGGTCCGACCAGGGCGACGGCCCCAAGGTCTCCGGTTACGTCGCCGACAACGAGCACGACGAGGCCGCGTTCGTCGCGCAGGAGATCGACCGGCTCAGCGACGACGAGGACGTCAAGCCCGGCGACGTCGCGGTCTTCTACCGCACCAACGCGCAGTCGCGTGTCTTCGAAGAGGTCTTCATCCGCGTCGGCCTGCCGTACAAGGTCGTCGGGGGCGTCCGGTTCTACGAGCGCAAGGAGATCCGCGACCTGCTGGCCTACCTGCGCGTCCTCGGCAACCCCGAAGACACCGTGAGCCTGCGGCGCATCCTCAACGTCCCCAAGCGCGGCATCGGTGACCGGGCCGAGGCCTGCGTCGAGGCGCTGGCCGGCCGTGAGCGCATCTCGTTCTGGCAGGCGCTGCGGCGGGCCGACGAGGCGCCCGCCATCGCCACCCGCTCGCTCAACCAGATCAAGGACTTCGTCGCGCTGCTCGACGAGCTGGGCGAGATGGTGGAGACCGCCACGCCGACCGAGCTGGTCGAGGCGATCCTGACCAAGAGCGGCTACCTCGCCGAGCTGGAGGCCTCGCGCGACCCGCAGGACGAGACCCGCATCGAGAACCTCCGCGAGCTCGAGTCGGTGGCGGCCGAGTTCGAGGAGCGCCTGGCGACGGGCGTGCTCGGCGACGACGGCGCGGAGCCGGCCGAGCGTCCCGCCGAGGGGCGGCTGGTGGAGTTCCTGGAGCAGGTCGCGCTCGTCGCGGACGCCGACCAGATCCCCGGCGGCGACAACGGTGTCGTCCCCCCGGGCGAGCGGGCGAACGACGGCGTCGTGACGCTGATGACGCTGCACACCGCGAAGGGCCTGGAGTTCCCCGTGGTGTTCCTCACCGGCATGGAGGACGGCGTCTTCCCGCACCTGCGCTCGCTCGGCGACCCCAAGCAGCTGGAGGAGGAGCGGCGGCTCGCGTACGTCGGGATCACCCGCGCCCGCCGCCGGCTCTACGTCTCCCGTGCGACGATGCGCAGCTCGTGGGGCGCGCCGTCCTACAACCCCGCGTCGCGTTTCCTCACCGAGATCCCCGAGACGCTGGTCGAATGGGAGCGGTCCGAGAGTGCGGGCGCCCCGGCGATGGCGTCGGTCGCCCAGCGGCCCGGCGTGCGTTCGCCCGGCAACCGCGCGGTGCCCGCCCTGGCGACCGGCGATCGGGTGGTCCACGACGCGTTCGGGCTCGGCACCGTCGTGACCGTGGACGGGGCGGGCGAAAAGGCCGCCGCCACGGTTGACTTCGGCGGTGACTATGGTGTCAAGCGCTTCGTTCTTCGGTACGCGCCGATCCAGAAGCTCTGACGAGGTTGCATGGTTCGGGTGGCCGAAAGCGGGCGTCGACATGTTCCCGGTGGCCCTGCATGATGCACGTGGGAGCAACCTGCGGCTCTGTATGGGAGGAAAATGGGGCGGTTCGTGCGGCGTTTTCTCGCCGCGATCGTCTTCACCGTGACCACTGTCTGGTTCGCCTCGTCGGCTTGGGCCGCTGAAGCTCGTACGGTCACGTCTCCGACCGCCTGGGCGACCACGTCGTCTCCGGGCACCGTTCCCGCCTATCGCGCGGCGGCCGCCTCCCCGCGCCTCGTCGTCTGCCGTCCGGGCGCCTCGCTGACCGGCCTGGCCCGCGAGCTCGCGTCCGAGTGCCGGTACCACGAGATCCAGGCCGCCGTCGACGCCGTACGGGCGCCCGGCACCACGATCTACGTGCTGCCCGGCACCTACCACGAGCCGTCCGCGCTCGGTAAGCCGAAGGGCCGGTGCGCGTCACTGGCCGACGCCGCGCCCCTGTCGTACGACGACCAGCAGGCCTGCCCCCATCTACAGAGCCTGATCAGCGTCACCGGCCAGACCGGCCTGCAGATCGAGGGCGTCGGCGGCCCGGTGATCATCGAGGGCAAGAAGCAGGTCGGCATCCGCGCCGACCGGGCGAACGGCTTCTACCTGCGCGACGTGACCGTCCGCGGCTTCACCGAAGACGGGGTGAGTGTCAGCGAGACCGACGGATTCGCCCTCGACCGGGTGACCGGCCTGGCCAACGGCGGGCACGGGCTCGCGGCCTACACCTCCGACCACGGCCTGATCACCGACTGCTCGGCCTCCGGCAACGGCGACGCCGGGATCGCCACGGCCTCGGCCTCCGACCAGCAGGGCGGCCGGCTGTCCGTCGAGATCCGGCGCTGCTCGTCGTACGGCAACCTGATCGGCTACTCCGGCACCGCCGGCGACTCGGTGTACGTCCACGACAACGTCTTCTACGGCAACTCCACCGGCGCGATGCTGGACAGCAGCGTGCAGGCGGCCGGCATGCCGCAGAACCACGCGATGTTCGTGGCCAACCGGGTCTTCGACAACAACGCGGACTTCTACCACGACTGCCACGCGCTGTGCCCGCGCCGCGCGGTGCCGGTCGGCACCGGCATGCTGCTCGCGGGCGGTGACGAGAACACCTACGCGAGCAACATGGTCTACGACAACTGGCGGTACGGCTTCGCCCAGTACTGGATCCCGGCGAGCCGCCGGGGCGAGACCGACCCGGCCAAGGCGCGCGACACGTCCCACGGCAACCGCTACGTCGGCAACCTCACGGGCGTCACCCCGGAGGGCGTCGCGGCCCCGAACGGCGTCGACTTCTGGTGGGACGAGCAGGGCGACCGCAACTGCTGGCAGAGCAACGCCTCGTCGCAGGGCTATCCGCGCAGCGACCCGGCCGCCCTGCCGACCTGCGACCATCCGTCGGCGGGCGGCCCGTACGCCCAGCAGGGCAACCCCGCCAAGACCGCCGTCGTGACGGCCTGCGCGGCGTACAAGCCGGGCCGGCCGGCCCCGAAGGGCTGCGACTGGCTGACCGCCCCGGCCCGCCCCGCCTCCTGACCCGGTCGATCACGGTGTGATCTGAGCCACGACGCGGGCGTCCCGGACGGCCGCCCAGCACATGTACCGCAGGCGCGGTATCGGAGGTGACGCGGCCGGGTGACGTACTGCCGGGAGCGGGCGTTTACCGTGTGCTCGGTGCGTACGGTGAGGTGGTGAGCGTGGGAGGCAACCAGGCGTGGTGGCGGCGGTATCCCCGGGTCGTCGACGCGGCGGTGGTGCTCGTCACGTTGTTCCTGACGCTGGGGATGATGCGTTTCGCCGGCCGCCCGCCGACCATGCGGGTGCTGGAGCCGGTGGACTACGGGTACGCCGCGGCGGCCTGTGCCGTGTTGATCGTACGGCGGCGGTGGCCGGTGGGCGTGCTGGTCGTCACCGTACTGCTGGCGGTGGGGCACGGCGCGATGCGGGGGCACGGACCTCAGTTCCTGCCCGGGCAGGTCGCCCTGTACGCGGTCGCGGCCGCGCGGGGCGGCCGGGCGGGTCTGGCGGCGGGCGCCGTGCTGCTGACGACGGCCGTGACCACGCAGATGGTGGTGGCTCCCGGGGAGCTCTCGCTCGGAGTGGTCGCGCTGTTCACCTCGACCGGCTTGGCGGTGGCCGCCGGTGCGGGGGTGCGGACCCAGCGGGCCTACGTGGCGACGCTGGAGGAACGGGCCGTACGGGCGGAGCGGGCCCGGCGGGAGGAGGCCGCCCGCCTGGTCGGCGAGGAGCGGGTGCGCATCGCCCGTGAGCTGCACGACGTGGTCGCCCACCAGCTGACGCTGATCAACGCGCAGGCGGGGGTGGCGCTCTACCTGCACGAGGGCGGGCAGGACGAGCCGACGCGGCTGGTCGAGACCCTCTCGCACGTGAAGGACGACTCCAAGCAGGCGCTCGCGGAACTGCGGTCCATCGTCGGCCTGCTGGGCACTCCGGAGGTCCCCCGCGAGCCGGTGCCGGGGCTGGACCGGCTGGACGACCTGGCCGCCTCCTTCGCCCGCGCCGGCCTGACGGTGGAGGTCCGGCGCCGGGGCGAGGCACGGACGGTGCCGTCGGCGGTGGACGTGTCGGGGTACCGGATCGTCCAGGAGGCGCTGACCAACGTCAGCAAGCACGCCGCGACCGGGATCGCCCGGGTGTGCCTCGACTACGCCCACGACACCTTGAAGATCGTCATCGCGGACGACGGGGCCGGGCGGGGCTCCGGCGGCGGGTCGGGCCGGGGGCTGATCGGGATGCGGGAACGCGCCGCCGCGGTGGGTGGCGAGGTGACCGCCGGGCACCGGCCGGGCGGCGGGTTCTCGGTGGAGGCGGCTCTTCCGCTGGGAGACCAATGATCAGGATGCTGCTGGCCGACGACCAGGCGCTGCTGCGCAAGACGCTGCGGATGCTGCTGGAGGCCGATCCGGGCCTGGAGGTGACCGGCGAGGCCTCCGACGGCGTCGAGGCCGTGGCCATGGCGGCCGAGCAGCGGCCCGATCTGGTGCTGATGGACATCCGGATGCCCCGCCTGGACGGGCTGGAGGCCACCAGGCAGATCAAGCGGGACCGGCCCGAGGTCAAGATCTTGATTTTGACCACGTTCGAGGTCGACGAGTACGTGTTCGAGGCGCTGCGCGTCGGCGCGGCCGGGTTCCTGGGCAAGGGCGCCGATCCGGCCGAGCTGCTGGCGGCCATCAAGACGGTGGCGGACGGCGAGGCGCTGCTGTCGCCGGCGGCGACCAAGGCGCTGATCTCCCGGTTCCGGGACCAGGCGGAGTGGCCGTCCGCCCCGGAGCGGCTGGAGGCGCTGACGCCGCGGGAGCGGGAGGTCCTGACCATGGTGGCCGGCGGGCTGTCCAACGAGGAGATCTCCACGCGCCTGCACCTGAGCCCGCACACCGTCAAGACCCACATCAACCGGACCATGGCGAAGCTGGGCGTCAGCGACCGCGCCCAACTGGTGATCATCGCGTACGAGAGCGGCCTGGTCAGGCCGGGCGGCCCGCGCCCTCGGTAGCGCCCGGCGAACGGGGACCCCGATGCGCCTACCGCAGGCGCGGTAGGCGCGAATGCCGCGCCGCTCCGATGCGGCCGGGCCGGGTCGCGCACCAGGGTTGAGGGGACCTGTCGTCTCCCTGGTGAATCGAGTCCGATGTCCTGGCTCTCCAAGATCAGCTTGGCGCACCGCAAGCTGGTTCTTCTGATCACGATCGGGGTCATCGCGCTCGGCGCCTACCTGATCCCGACGCTCAAACAGCAGTTGCTGCCGAGCCTGTCCTTCCCGGCGATCGCGGTGACCGCGGCCTATCCCGGCGCGTCCCCGCAGGTGGTCGAGGACCAGGTCGTGAAGCCGATCGAGGACGCGGTCAAGGGCACCGACGGCCTGGAGACGATGACCTCGACCTCCCGCCAGGGCAGCGCGACCGTGCAGTTGCGGTTCGCCTTCGGGACCGACACCCAGGACCGGTCGACCCAGGTCCAGCAGGACCTGAACAAGATCTCCCAGCGGCTGCCCGACGACGTGGATCCGCAGGTGATGACCGGCTCGACCGACGACCTGCCGACGCTGACGCTGGCGGCCACGTCGAGCGACGACCCGCGCGTGCTGGCCGACAAGCTCACCGATCAGGTGGTGCCCGAGCTGGAGGCCGTCGACGGGGTCAACGAGGCCGCGGTGTCGGGGGAACGCGCCCGCGTCGTACGGGTCGTCCCCGACCAGGCGAAGCTGAAGCGCCACGGCCTGACCATGGCGGCGGTCACCACCGCGCTGCAGACGGCCGGGACCACCGCACCGGGCGGATCGGTGGATTCGGACGGCAAGAGCGTCAGCGTCCAGATCGGCGGCCCGATCACCTCGGTCGCCCAGCTCGAGCAGCTGTGGCTGACGTCCTCCGCGGCGGCGCCCCAGTCGGGCGGCGGGCGGTCCGGTGCCCCTCGCGGCGTCTCCGCGCCCGCCGCGGCGGGCGGTGCGGCGCGGCTCGGCCAGGTCGCGTCGGTCCAGGTCACCGACGCGGAGGCGACGTCGCTGACCCGTACGGACGGCAGGGAGAGCCTGGGCGTCTCGATCACTCTCGACCCCGATGGCAGCGCCTCCTCGGTCTCCGACGACGTCCGCGCACTCCTGCCCGGCCTGGAGCGCGAGCTCGGCGACGGCGCCCGGCTCACCGTCGTGTCCGACAGCGGCCCCGCCGTCAGCGAGGCGGTCTCGGGCCTGCTGGAAGAGGGCCTGCTCGGCCTCGTGATGGCCATCGTGGTGATCGTGTTGTTCCTGCGGTCGGCCCGCTCGACGCTGGTCACCGCGATCTCGATCCCGCTGTCCGTGGTGATCGCGCTGATCGCCCTCAAGGTCGGCGGCTACTCCCTCAACATGCTCACGCTCGGCGCGCTCACCATCGCGGTCGGGCGGGTGGTCGACGACTCCATCGTCGTGCTGGAGAACATCAAACGCCACCTCGGGTACGGCGAGGACAAGGCGACCGCCGTCCGTACGGCCGTGCGCGAGGTCGCCGGGGCCGTCACCGCCTCCACCCTCACCACCGTCGCGGTGTTCCTGCCGATCGCCCTGGTCACCGGGATGGTCGGACAGTTGTTCGGCCCGTTCTCCATCACCGTGACGGTCGCGATGCTGGCCTCCCTGGTGGTCGCGCTCACCGTGATCCCGATCCTGGCGTTCTGGTTCCTCAAGACGCCCGCCACCGGTGCCGACCCGGAGGAGTTCCGCCGCCGGGTCGAGGAAGAGGAGCGCCACGGGCTCCTGCAGCGCGCGTACGTCCCGGTCATCTCCTTCGCCACCCGGCACCGCAAGAGCGTGCTGGCCGGGGCCGTGGTCATCCTCATCGGCACCTTCGCCCTGGCCGGCGGTCTGAAGACCAGCTTCCTGGGCGACTCGGGCACCCAGGCGCTCAGCATCACCCAGAAGCTGCCCGCCGGCAGCAGCCTGACCGCCACCGACGCGGCGGCCAGGAAGGTCGAGGGCGTGCTGGCCGCCACCGGCGGCGTGGCGTCCTACCAGGTCACCATCGGCGCGGCGGGCGGCCTCATGGGTGCCGACAGGGGCGCGAACAACGCCTCGTACACCGTCTCCCTCAAGGACGGCGCCGACGCCGACACTGTCAAGAAGACCCTCAGCGGCAGGCTGGACGGCCTCGCCGGCGCGGGTGAGCTGACCGTCGCGGCCAACAGCGGCTTCGGCGCCTCGAACGACATCCAGGTCCAGGTCCACGGCACCGACGACACCGCGCTCACCACCGCGACCCGGCAGATCGAGCAGACCCTCAAGGGCGTGTCGCAGGTCACCGACGTCACCAGCGACCTCAGCGAGAGCGCGCCTCAGCTCGTCGTCCACGCCGACGGCGAGAAGGCCGCCGCCGCGGGCCTGACCGACACGACACTGGCCGCCGCGGTCACCGAGGCCACCCAGGGGCAGACCGTCACCACCGTCAGCCTGGACGGCGAGGACACCGACGTGGTCCTGCGCAGCACCGGCACCGCCCCGCACACCGCCGCCGACCTGAGGAAACTCAAGATCGGCACCGCCACCGGTCAGACGGTCGAGCTCGGCGACGTCGCCACCGTCACCCAGCAGAACGGTCCGGTCGAGCGCGCCCGCGTCGACGGCGACCGCACCATCACCGTCAGCGCGACGCCCGTCGGCGACGACACCGGCGCGGCCAACCGGGCCGTCACCACCGCCCTGGACAAGCTCCGGCTGCCCGGCGGGACCGACTACTCCCTCGGCGGCATCACCAGCGACCAGGGCGATGCCTTCAAGCAGCTCGGCCTCGCCATCGTCGCCGCCATCGTGATCGTCTTCCTGCTGCTGGTGGCCACCTTCGGCAGCATCCGGCAGACCCTGGTGCTGCTGGTCTCGATCCCGTTCGCGGCGACCGGCGCGATCCTGCTGCTGCGCGTCACCGGTGTTCCCCTGGGCGTCGCCGCCATGGTCGGCCTGCTCATGCTCATCGGCATCGTCGTCACCAACGCCATCGTCCTGGTCGACCTCATCAACCAGTACCGCAAGACCGGCATGCCGATCACCGAGGCCGTCACCGAAGGCGGCCGCCGACGGCTGCGGCCCATCCTGATGACCGCCCTGGCCACCGTCTTCGCCCTGCTCCCCATGGCCCTCGGCGTCACCGACTCCGGCGGCTTCATCTCCCAGCCGCTCGCGGTCGTCGTCATCGGCGGGCTGATCAGTTCGACCGTGCTCAGCCTCATCCTCATCCCGACGCTCTACACCATGGTCGAGACCCGCCGGGAGCGCCGTCACGCCCGGAAGAACCGCCTCGACCAGGCGCCGCGGCACCGGTCGAGGGAACCGGTGAGCGCCTCGGCTCCGTAGGAGGGCAGGGAGACGAAGGGCGCGCCCGCCGAGACCAAGAAGGCCCTCGGCGGGTACCGCCGGCTCAGACGAGGCGGCGGGCGGCGGCCCAGCGGGAGAGCTCGTGGCGGTTGGAGAGCTGGAGTTTGCGCAGCACGCTGCTCACGTGGGTCTCGACGGTCTTGACCGAGATGAACAGCTCCTTGGCGATCTCCTTGTAGGCGTAGCCGCGGGCGATCAGGCGCAGGACCTCGCGTTCGCGCTGGGTGAGCTGGTCCAGTTCCGGGTCGATGGCCGGGACGTCGGCGGCGGCGAAGGCGTCCAGGACGAAGCCCGCCAGCCTCGGCGAGAACACCGCGTCGCCCTCGGCCACCCGTTCGATCGCCTTGGTGAGTTCTCCCCCGGAGATCGTCTTGGTGACATAGCCGCGGGCGCCGCCGCGTACGACGCCGATGACGTCCTCGGCGGCGTCGGACACCGACAGGGCGAGGAACCGCGTCTCCGACGGCAGCACCCGGCGGAGCACCTCGACGCCACCGCCGCCGGGCAGGTGCACGTCCAGCAGGACCACGTCCGGCCCGTTCGCCTTGATCACTTCGACCGCCTCGTCGACGTCACCGGCCTCGCCGACGATCTCCACGGAGTCGCCCAGCTCGGCCTTCACGCCGCTGCGGAACATCTGATGGTCATCGACCAGCACCACGCGCGTCATCGGGTCTCTCGCTTCACTTTGAGTCACGTCGCATCTCCAGCCGGACCTCCGTGCCCTCGCCCGGGGCCGTACGGATCTCGGCCTTGCCTCCGTTGCGTTCCATCCGGCCGATGATGGACTCTCTCAGGCCCATGCGGTCGTGCGGGATGGCGTCCAGGTCGAAGCCGCGGCCCCGATCCCGTACGAAGATCGACACATCGTCGCCGGCCACCTCGGCATAGACCGACACCGACGACGTACGGCTCTGGTCGCCCGGCTCTCCGTCGGCGTACTTGGCGGCGTTGACCATGGCCTCGCGTGCCGCCTGGAGCATCGCGCCCAGGCGTTCGTCCAGCGAGCAGTCGCCCACGCAGACCACCTCGATCGGCATGCCGTGGTGGTCCTCGACCTCGGCGGCGGACTTGCGCACGGCGGCGGCCAGGTGCTGCTCGGCGTCGGCCTTGGGCTCGTACAGCCAGGCGCGCAGGTCGCGTTCCTGCGCCCGCGCCAGCCGCTGCACCTCCCGCGGGTCGTGCGCGCTGCGCTGGATCAGCGTGAGGGTGTGCAGGACGGAGTCGTGCACATGCGCGGCGACCTCGGCCCGCTCCTGCGACCGGATCCGTTCACGGCGCTCGGCGTCCAGGTCACGCCACATCCGCAGCAGCCACGGCGCGACGACGACGGCGACACCGGCCAGGACGACGGTGGAGCCGAGCAGGACCTGCCCGGCCTGGCCGGGGTGGATCTGCTGGGCGAGGAACGCGACGAGCCCGGCGACCACGAGCAGCGTGCCGATGACGCTGCGCAGCCACATCGCCTGGGAACTGCGGACCCAGCGGCGCCGGCGCTCCGGATCGGCCTGCTGCCAGATGACCCCGACGCCGACGCCGCCCGCGACGATCGGCCACATGGCCCAGTTCAGCGCGCCCGCGCCCCACGTGAACAGGCACAGCCCCACGATCAGCGCCGCGTACGCGAAGAGCTGCCCGACGTTGCGGGGACCCGCCGGCTCGTCGCGCTGCGGGACGAGCAGCCAGAGCGCGACGTACGCGACGACGCCCACACCGGCGGCCAGCAGCACGGCGAACGCCACCCGTACGACGATCACCTCGAGGCCGAGGTGCTCGGCCAGCCCGGAGCACACGCCACCGACGAGCCGCTGGCCGGCTCTCCGTTCGAGGCGGGCGGGGGCCGGCTGCACGGTCTCCTCGCTGGGCGTTTCGGACACAAAGAGATGGTCACACGTTCCGGGCCCTTCCCGCATCGGGGAGGGCCCTGGGAGATCCCGGAGACCCTCAGGGATGAGTCAGGGTCCTCCCGGATGGTGACCGCGACACCGCCACGAGACGATATGACGTATGAACGAGGACAGCGCCGACACGCCCGGCTCCCCGCCGCGGCGGCTCCTCCGCTCCCAGGAGGGCCGTCTGATCACGGGAGTGTGCGCGGGCCTCGCTCGTTATACGCGCATCGACGCCATCGTGTTCCGGGTCGGGTTCGCGCTGCTGGTCATCACCACCGGTGTCGGCATCCTGCTCTACATCGCGGCCTTCCTGCTCATGGGCGCCCCCGACGGCGGGCCCTCGTGGATCGAGCGGACCGGGAAGCGGATGTTCGACGGCGACACCGCGCTGACGCTGCTCGGCGCGGTGCTGGGCGCCGGAATGCTGCTCGGCATCGTGAACAACTGGGGGTCCGGCGAGGCCCTGTGCGTCGTCGTGGTGTTCGGCCTGGCGCTGCTCGTGGCCCGGTCGCGCGGGGTCGATCTCGCCCAGACCGCGCGGAGCCTGCCGGACCGGATCAAGGGCCACCCGCTGGGCTCCTGGACGCCGCCCCCTCCGCCGCCGCCCGCGTACCCGATGTCGGACGGCATGGTCGACCTCGCCCGCCTCGGCCGCCGCACCGACGACTACGCGGCGGGCCCGTACGCGCCGCCGTCCCCGGAAGGCGCCGCCCAGCCGCCCGGAACCGGCCCGCACGCTCCCGGCCCGTTCACCACGGGTCCCCATGTCCCCGGCCGCACTCCGCCGCCTCCCCCGCACCGGCCGTCGTACCTGACGGCGCTCACTCTGCTGACCGCCGCGCTGGTCGCCGCCGCGCTCTACGCCGCCTTCGGCCACCGCCCGAACTTCAGCGGCCTTCAGATCGTCATTGCCGGGGCGCTCGTCGTCGTCGCCGTCGGCCTCCTCCTCGGTGCCTGGTTCGGCCGGGTCCGCAAGCTCGTTCTCGTTGGAGCGATCATGTCCTTCGCCCTCGCATGCACCTCGATCGCCGGCAACTCGGCGGTCGCGCGCCGGACCCACCACACAATGTGGCGCCCGGCCGCCACGGCCCAGGCCGAGCAGACCCACAAGGTCTTCGTCGGCCAGGGCGTGGTCGACCTGACGGACGTCCCCCTCGCGCCGGGTCAGCGGCTCCAGGTCAACGCCGAGGTGACGCTCGGCGTGCTGGCGGTCAAGGTGCCGAGCACCGCCCGCGTGGAGGTGGACGGCCACGCCTACCTGGGCGACATCACGGTCGACCGTCAGGTGACGAGCGGCCCGGGCGCCCGCGTCCACCGCGTGCTGGACCCGGAGGGCGGCACGCCCGCGCCGGCAACGATCGTGCTGCGCATCCGCAGCAAGGTCGGCGACATGGAGGTCACGCGTGTTCCGGCATAGGTTCGACCCGTCCGCGCTGGTCGCGGCACTCCTGTTCCTGACGACGGCGGGCCGCTACCTGGTCGAGGGCTTCGGCGGCCACCCCGTGTCCTTCCCCTGGGCGACGCCGTTCGTGCTCGCGTCCATCGTCCTGATCGTCGTCCTCCGCATGATCTTCCGCTCCCGCCGCCGCGAGCAGTGACCCAATAAATCCGGCAAAAGAAAATGTGCGGCGACCACGTCGAGGATGACGATTTCAATCGTCGCGGCATTTCCACGACCACATCATTGACAGCCCTTTTCGGCATGTTCAACCGAGCCTTTGACGGATACGCTGGCGGGCGGGCACATCGGGGAGACCCACGACGAAGGGCTCGGAGATGAAGTTCGGCATCCTGTTCCGTCCGCAGGACCCGCCCGACGCGACGAACCTCGTTGAACGGTGGCAGGAGATCCTGGCCGCCGCCAAGCTCGCCGAACAGGTGGGCTTCGACGGCCTCTTCGTGCCCGAGCACCACATGATGCCCGACGGCTATCCGCCCTCCCCTTGGGCGGCGCTCGGGGCGCTGGCCGCGATCACCGAGCGGGTCGAGATCGGCACGACGATCCACCTGCTGCCGTTCGAGCATCCGATCCATGTCGCCGAGCACGCGGCGATGGTCGACATCCTTTCGGGCGGACGGCTGCGCCTGGGGTGCGGGCTGGGAAACTTCCCGGCCGAGTTCGGGCTCTACGGGATCGACCCCGCCACCCAGGTGTCGCGCTTCGAAGAGAGCATCGAGATCGTGCAGCGTGCGTGGGCCGGCGAGGAGCTCGACTTTCACGGCCGGCACTTCGACATCAAGGGCCGGGTCACCCCCCGGCCCGTGGGCGCGGAGCTGTGGCTGGGCGCGATGTCCGATCCCGGCGTACGCCGCGCGGCACGCTTCGGCTGCCCGTGGCCGACCGACCCGCTGCACAACATCGACGTCATGAGGCACTGGGCCGATGTGTACCGCGGCGCCGGCGAGGAGTACGGCACATCGCAGCGGCTCGGCGTCAACCTGCTGCGCGACGGCTGGGTCGCCGACTCCCTGGCGGACGTCGAACGCACCTGGTGGCCGCACGTCCGCGCCGATCACTGGTTCTACTTCAAAGAGGTCCCCCGCTGGGTGGCCGAACGCGAGCCGTTCCTCCAGGACGTCACCGAAGAGGACGACTTCAAGTTCGACCGCCACCGGATCGACCGCCTGATCGTCGGCAGCCCGGACGACTGCATCGCCTCGATCCGCGCCTTCGAGGAGACGATCGACCCCGACTACCTCATCATGTCCTTCCGCATGGCGTCGGGGCCGGACCACAAGCAGGAGCTGGAGTGCATCCGCCGCTTCGGCAGCGAGGTCATCCCGGCGTTCCAACCCCAGGGCCACACCACCTGACGCGGGCCTCGAAGGTCCGCGCCGCCCGGACCGTCGGGGCTCAGTCGAAGAGGTCCGCGATGGAGTTCGCGACGGCAGCACGCCTGAGCCACGCGTCGAGCTGCTCCATGTCGACACAGCCACGAATACGGGCGCGGACGTCTTCGGGCACCTCGATCTGCCGGGCGGCCAAGATCGTCAGGATCGATCTGGCTTCGCCCTTGGCCTCACCCTTGGCCTCGCCTTCCTCTAGACCGTCGGCCTTGCCGCGGCCGTAGTGTTCCTTGGCGAAGGGACTGTAAACAGGCCAATCCGTCGATGACACGATCTCCTCCAGGACGCGTCGAGCCGCAGGCGAAGCCATAACGTAAGCGTATTCGTAGTATCGCAGAGCGTGTTCATCATCCTTCACGGTTTTCAAGGCGTCCGTGAAGGTCTGGAGTACTTTCCGGTTCCGGCCATGGGCCATCACCCCCAGCATGGCGAGTTCGGGTTGGGCGACGACCGCCTCGGAGTCGGTGATCACCGGAACCTCGCGTGGCCCCAGCGCCACGGCCCGAAAGACATAACCGGACAGTTCGGTCTCGATCGGCTCGGCGTACCAGGCCGCCGCGTCCGGATCGGGACAGACGCACAGCACCGTCACCGGACATCTCAGCATCAACCACGACGCCGCGGCGTAACGGGGTAACTGCCGGCGCTTTGCCTCGGACTTCTCCTGTTGGACCTCCACGATGATCCCGTGCACCGGCTCCCGCGGGGAGCCGACGACGATCACCGTGTCGGGCTGGAAGTCTTTCGACGGCCGGTCGTTGAAGTCATTACTCTCCACGCGCACCGGCCTGTCCACCGGCACGTCGACACCCATCACACCGTGGAGGATGTCGACGGCCAGCCGGGGGTGGTCGCGGAACAGCTTGTTGATCGTGTCATGAAGGGGGGATGGCACGTCACAGAACGTTACCTTAAGACCTCATAACGTCACGGCCGTTTCGGGGGAAGGGTGACCTTCCACAGCACCTTGCCCGTGTAGTCGTGCAGGTTGGTGGTCAGTTCGCCCGACTCCCCGTTGATGGCGATCTCGCCGAAGAACTGGTAGCCCTCCAGCGGCGAGGTGTTGGCCTGGGGCGGGACCGACTGGAACTTCACCGTCGGGCCGAACGTGAGGTCCAAGGTGTTGGGGCCGAAGGCGCCCGCGTTGAGCGGTCCGGACACGAACTCCCAGAACGGGTCGAAGTCCTTGAACGCCGCCTTCGCCGGATCGTAGTAATGCGCCGCCGTGTAGTGCACGTCCGTGGTGATCCACACGACGTTCCGCACGCGGTTCTTCTTGATCGAGGACAGGACGTCCGCGATCTGCAGTTCGCGGCCCAGGGGCGCGCCGTTGTCGCCCTGCGAGACGGCCTCGATGCGGTCGGCGTCGGGGACGACGAGCGAGAGCGGCATGTCCGCGGCGACGACCTTCCAGGTGGCGCGGGACTCCGCGAGCGAGCGCTTGAGCCACTCGGCCTGTCGTGCGCCCATGATGCCCTGATCGTCGGTGGTCTGGTCGTCCGGGCCGTTCGCGTCGCGGTAGGTGCGCATGTCGAGCACGAAGACGTCGAGCAGCGGGCCGTACGGGATCCTGCGGTAGATGCGCCCGTCGTCGTGTGGCCGCTGGGTGATCGGGACGTACTCGAAGAACGCCTGCCGGGCCCGTGCCGACAGCACGTCCGTGCGCTTCTCGGTGTAGTTGGCGTCGTCGAGGATCTCGCCCGGGTACCAGTTGTTGTGGGTCTCGTGGTCGTCCCACTGGTTGATCTGCGGTACCGCCGCGGCGAAGGCGCGCAGGTTGTCGTCCATCAGGTTGTACTTGTGCTGGCCGCGGTACTCCGCGAGGGTCTCGGCGACCTTCGCCTTCTCCGGCGAGGTCAGGTTGCGGTAGATCCGCCCGTCCGGGAGGGTCACGCTCGGCTCGATCGGGTCGTCGGCGTACCAGTGGTCGCCGTTGCACAGGAAGAAGTCGGGGTCGGTGGCCTGGATCGCCTTGAAGATCCGGTACCCGCCGATGTCGGGATTGATCCCGAAGCCCTGGCCGGCGAGGTCGCCGGACCACACGAAGCTGACGTCGCGCCGGGTCCGCGGGGCCGTGCCGAACGTGCCGGAGACCGGGGCCGAGACCAGCGACGCGTCGTGCGGGTCGGCGGCCCGTACGCGGTAGTGGATCGGCCGGCCGGCGGGCAGGCCGTTCAGCCGTACCTTGCCGGTCAGGTCGGTGTCCGGGGTGAGCAGCGGGCCGCGCACCGTCGAGAAGTGCCGGAAGTCCGGGCGGGTGCTGACGTCCACGAGCATGCGGGAGGGCCGGTCGGCGCGGGTCCAGACGACGGCGCCGTCCGCCGACATGTCCCCGCTCTGCACGCCGTGCGTGAGGCGGGGGCGTCCGGACCGCACGAGGGCGGCGGCGTACGGGCCGGTGCCCAGGAGTGCCGCGCCGCCACCCGCGGCGAGGCCATAACTCAGGAAAGAACGCCGGTCGAGTGTCCCCATGTCCCTACTCCCGTCTCGATGCCGCATCGATCGTGGCGGCCGACGGCGTACGGCGGCGGGAGCGGAGTTGGCGAACGGGTGAACTGTTCCGGCGGTGCCGTACGGTTTGGGCGCTTCGTGCCTGGTAGCGGCAGTCGTCCGGCTTGACATGACACCCCGGCCGCCCACAGACTTTCCCTCATGCCAGCGCGTACCTTCTCGACCGCCGACGTGGCGTCCCGCCACGCGGTCATCGCGCTGTGTCCTTCGTGTTGTCGCTGACCTGATCCTCCTCGCAGACGTCAGCCCGCGGCGTTCGGCCGCTGTCCGAAGGACCCTTGATGAACTTCTCGGCCATTCCCGATATCACCATGCAGAGCCACGAGGCCGTCGACGGCCTCACCGTCGGCCGCCTGGCCGGCGTCGTCCGCGAGGTCGCGGCCCGGCCCGCGTACTGGTGGCACCTCGCCCGCTTCGACGGCACGCCCGTACGGCTCGCCGTCGCGAACGACCTGTGGCTGTCGGTCTGGCCTCCGGGCCACCGCGCCGACCCGGGCGCCGCCGTGCTCACGGTCCTCGCCGGCGAGCTGTCCGAGCGAACGATCACCGATCAGGGTGTCGCGGAACGCCCGCTGCGGGCCAACCGGATTCGCGTGTACGGCGCCGACAACCCCCGTGAGCTGGTCAACCTCGGCCCCGGTTATGCCCTCATCCTGCACGCGAACCACGGATGAGCGTTGAGTGAACTCCCCTTGGCAGACCCCAGAAAGCCGACATTGGCACCATAACGTCGAGTCACATGGCTCGCCCCCTCTCCCTGATCGCCCTGGTGGCGAGTGTCGCCGCGATGTGCGCGACCATGCTGCTCGGCACGTCGGACGCCGTACCCGCGTTCGGCCCGACCGGCCCGTTCCTGACGCTTCACGTCTCACCGTCGCACGCGGTCGTGACCGCACTGACCTGGTTCGCGGCGCTGAGCGCCGGAGCGGGCACGCTGACCGGCCTGTACGCCCTACGCCACGGGCGCCTCGCCGGACCCGGCCGGCTGCTCGCCGCCGGGATCGTCACGGCGTGCGTGTTCGCGCTGCTGCCGCCGATCGGCTCGGTGGACATCCTGAACTACGCGATCTACGGACGGATCGCCGACCTCGGCCGTAACCCGTACGTCACGACGCCGTTCCTGCTGGCGCGTACCGGCGACCGGGTCGGCGTGCTGCTGCCGAGCGGCTGGCAGCGGGTGCCGACCGTGTACGGGCCGGTCACGACCGCGATCCAGTGGGCGGCGGCACACGTGGGCGGCGGCTCGATGGCGCGGATCATCTTCCTGCTCAAGTGGGCGAACGCGGCGGCGTTCGTCGGCACCGCCGTCCTTCTCGACCGCCTCGCGGGCCCCGACCCGGTCCGCCGCGTCCGCGCCTGCCTGCTGTGGACGGTCAACCCGATCATGCTGTTCTGGATGGTCGGCAGCGGGCACGCGGACGTGTTCGCGGTGTTCTTCCTGGTCCTGGCGCTGTGGGCGCTACGCCGCCCGGCACTCGCCGGAGCCCTCCTCGGCGGCGCCGCCGGGGGCGCGGCCGTGGCGGTCAAGGCGTCCTTCCTGTTCCCGGCCGCCGCGCTGGTGGCGGTGGCGTGGTCGGGCCCGGCGCGGTTCAAGCGGTCGGCGGCGAGCGCGCTGGGCCTCCTGCTCGTCGCGGGCGGCGGCTACCTGCTGGCCGGACCGGCCGCCATCCACTCACTGCACACCCGCCTCGGCCGCAAGAAGGATCGGTACCTGCCCGTCCCGGACGTCATCCTCGACCACCACGGCCTGTACGCGGTGTGGATGGGGCTGCTGGCCGTGGCGCTGACGGCGTTCCTGTGGTGGCGGTCGGGCCTGCCGCTCACCGTCTGGCGCCGCCTGCCGGACACCGGTCTCCTGCCCGTCGCGGTGCTGGCGTTCGGCACGACGCTGGTCTCGCCCCTGCAGTACCCGTGGTACGACGCGATGCTCCTGCCCCTGCTCGCCGTCCTCTCGATGAGGCCGTACGACCGGCTGGACGGGCTGCTCGTGGTTCGCGGCGTGTTCCTGGCGGTGATGACACTGCCCGGCGTACGGGTGGACGGCTACCAGCACCTCGCCGTGCGATGGCTCAATCTGGCGTGGCTCCTGATCTTCGTCGCCACCGTCTGGCACGGCACCCGCCGCCGGCCTGAGAAGCCGCCTGTGGCCGAGCCGGTGGCCGAGCTTCCCGTGGCGGACTGATCAGTGGGCGGTGTCCGCAGGCCGCCCGTCGCTATGGAGGTTGGGCGTCTTCTCCAGGTATGCCTTGAGGCGGTGCAGTGTGGTGGCGATGTTGGCGTCGTTGGCGCCCCTGCGGTTGGCGACGCCGGTGATCGCGACGGAGAGCGGGAGCAGCCACACCGGCGCGCGCAGCCAGCTGGTCTCGGTGACCGTGCAGCCGTCCGCCGTGCGCTCGATGTCGTACTGCCAGCGCGAGATGGGCAGGTTGAACGGCGCCGTCACCTCATAGGCGAAGCACCGGCCCGGCTCGGCGTCCGTGACGCTGCAGGTAGTGGCCCAGCGACGCGGGCCGTTGCGGTTGTAGCCGCGGAAGCGGGCGCCGACGGCGGGCGTGGTGGTGCCGTCCAGCCAGTGGGCGCTGTAGGTCTCCTCGGCGAGGAGGGCCATGGACGGCGGATCGCTGATGATGAGGTACGCCTCGTCCGGTTCCGCCCCGATGGTCACCATGCCCGTCGCGGCGGGCTCGGGGAATCGCGGTACGCGCATCGCGCCTCCTTCTCGATGTAAGCGGCGATTACATCAGGGCGACGGCCGGCGGTCAAGGTTCCTGACAGGCCGCCGGGTCGACGATCCCGAGGCCGAGTGTGTCCAGCACGTGCTCGGCCAGCAGCTCCGCCTGATCGCGTGGCAGGTATCCGTCAACGATCATCTGGGACAGTCCGTAGACCAGCGCCTGCCCCGCGAGACCGATCACCGCGGGGTCTCCGGCGCGCAGCTCGCCCGCCCGTTGACCGGCCACGATGAGGTCGCCGAAGTCCCGCTCGATACGGGACAGCCGCTCCGCGAGCTCGACCGGATGGTCGGCGCCGTACACCCGGGATTTGATCAGTTCGAAGCGGTTCGGATGCCGGATCGCGTACCGCACGAAGCCGAGGCCGTAGGCGCGCACGGCCGGACCCTCGGCTTTGGCGAGCGCGGCGCGCTGCCATTCCTCGAAGTCGGCCAGGATACGGTCGGCCACCGCCGTCAGCAGTGCCTGCCGGTCGCTGAAGTGCCGGAACGGAGCCCCCGGCGACACCCCGGCGCGGCGCGCGACCTCACGCACGCTCACCTTGTCGAGCCCGCGCTCGTCCAGGAGGTCGAGCGCCGCCGCGACGAGAGCCACGGGCAGGGAGCCGTGGTGGTAACCGGCGCGCTGAACGGGGTTGTCGTCCATGCGTGCAGTGCTACCACAGCCGGGAGCCGTCCCCGGAGTGAGAAGACCCCATGACGACCGCGTCACGGTCAAGTGAACGCGAGTGGTGGATGATGATCCGGTGGCGACGGTGTGCCAGGTCTGGTCTACGGGGGGTGTCCAGGCTTACGTTGGCACCACCAGCCTCCTTACACAGGAGTTCGCGATGCCGCGTAGCCGCACCAAACGCATCCGTAAGTCGTCCGCGCGTATCCGCCGCAAGCACCGTTCCGGCGCACGCCGCACTCACAAGGCGGTTCTGCCCGAAAAGCCCGCCAAGGACTGACCGCGCGGGTCTCCCGCCGTCATCGAACGCCCTTCCACACGGAAGAGCGCTCCCGCGACGCACTCCCCCTGTGGAGGAGCGCCGCCGCTCCCATCCGGCACTTCCTTCGACGAAGAAGGCAACGTGATGTGGCCGGCGCACACCCGAGCCCGCGGGCCTCCCCCGGGCCTGGCACGCCCAGGCCCGGACACAGATCACCCAGGGAGGACGAATGCCGCGCGTGTCCATAGAGGTCGACGGAGTCAAGTACGACGATGACGTCGAGCCGCGTCTTCTACTCGCCCACTATCTCCGTGACCGTCTCGGCAAGGTGGGGACGCCCATCGGCTGCGACACATCCAACTGTGGCGCGTGCACCGTCCTCCTCGACGGCATGAGCGTCAAGAGCTGCTCCGTGCTCGCCGTCCAGGCCGACGGGCACGATGTCACCACCATCGAGGGCCTCGGCGACGGCCAGGGACTCCACCCGCTCCAGCGCGCCTTCCACGAGGAGCACGCCCTCCAGTGCGGCTACTGCACCCCGGGCATGATCATGGCGGCGATCGACCTCATCAAGGAGAACCCCGACCCTTCCGACGAGGAGGTACGCGAGGGGCTCGAAGGCAACCTCTGCCGCTGCACCGGCTACCAGAACATCGTGCGCGCGGTGCGGCGGGCCGCCGGCGACCTTCGCCCGAACCCGGCGCAGCAGGAGGCCGCCCGATGACCGCCGCCCCCGAGATCGGCAGCGCCCGCCTGCGCTCCGAGGACGCCCGGCTGATCACCGGGCGGACGAACTGGACCGACAACATCCAGCTCCCCGGTCTACTGCACGCGGCGTTCCTGCGCAGCCCGGTCGCGCACGCGCGCATCACCGGGATCGACGTGAGCGAGGCCCGCGAGCGGCCCGGCGTGATCGCGGTCTTCACCGGCGCCGACCTGGCCGACGAACAGGGCAGTCTGCCGTGCGCGTGGCCGGTCACCGAGGACATGGTGCTGCCGGACCACCCGCCGATCGCGGTGAACGAGGTCCGGTACGTCGGCGAGCCGGTGGCCGTCGTGGTGGCCCGCGACCGGTACACCGCCGTGGACGCGCTCGAGGCGATCGACGTCGACTACGAGTCGCTGCCCGTCGTGCTGGACATGGAGTCGGCGGTCAGGGAGGGCGCCGACCTCGTCCACGCCGACAAGGGCACGAACAAGTCCTATGAGTGGGTCTTCGCGGCGGGTGACATCGACGCGGCCTTCCGCGACGCGCCCGTCGTCATCGAACGCCGGTACGTCCAGCAGCGGCTGATCCCGACCGCGATGGAGCCGCGCGCGGTGGTCTGCTCGGCCGTGGGCGACGAGTACACCCTGTGGTCGGCGACGCAGATCCCGCACATCCTGCGGCTCATGCTGGCCACCGTGACCGGCATCCCCGAGCACCGGCTCCGGGTCGTCGCGCCGGACGTCGGCGGCGGTTTCGGCTCCAAGCTCCAGGTGTACGGCGAGGAGGTGGCCTGTCTGCTGCTGACGAAACGGCTCGGCCGCCCGATCAAGTGGACCGAGTCGCGCAGCGAGGGCAACGCGACCGTCCATCACGGCCGCGACCAGATCCAGCGCCTGTCGCTGGCCGCCGACTCCGACGGGCGCATCCGGGGGCTGAAGGTCGACCTGCTCGCCGACATGGGCGCCTACCTGATGCTGGTCACGCCGGGCATCCCGCTGCTGGGCGCGTTCATGTTCAACGGCATCTACAAGATGGCCGCCTACCACTTCACGTGCGCCGGGATCTTCACCACCAAGACCCCGACCGACGCGTACCGGGGCGCCGGCCGCCCCGAGGCCACGTACGCGATCGAGCGGCTGATGGACGAACTGGCGAGCGAGCTCTCCCTCGACCCGCTGGAGGTGCGCCGCCGCAACTGGATCAGGCACGAGGAGTTCCCGTACGAGACGATCGCCGGGCTCACGTACGACTCCGGCAACTACGAGGCCGCGACCGACAAGGCGCGGCGGCTCTTCCACTACGACGAGCTCCGCGCCGAACAGGCCGACCGGCGCGACCGCGGCGATCCCGTCCAGCTCGGCATCGGCGTCTCGACGTTCACCGAGATGTGCGGCCTCGCGCCGTCGCGGGTGCTCGGCTCGCTGTCGTACGGCGCGGGCGGCTGGGAGCACGCGTCCGTACGGGTGCTGCCGTCCGGCAAGGTCGAGGTGGTGACCGGCTCGTCGGCGCACGGGCAGGGGCACGAGACGGCGTGGGCGCAGATCACCGCCGACCGGCTGGGCGTGCCGTTCGAGGACGTGCGCGTGCTGCACGGCGACACGGCGGTCTCGCCCAAGGGCATGGACACCTACGGCTCGCGGTCGCTGGCGGTCGGGGGCGTGGCGCTGTACAACGCCTGCGACAAGGTGATCGAGAAGGCCCGCCGGATGGCCGCGCACCTGCTGGAGGCCGACGAGAAGGACCTCGAGTTCGCGGGCGGCGCGTTCTCCGTACGCGGCGTTCCCGACCAGTCGCGGACGCTCCAGGAGGTGTCGCTGGCCGCCTTCGCGGCGCACGACCTGCCCGAGGGCTTCGAGCCGTCGCTCGACTCCGACGCCACGCACGACCCGGAGAACTTCTCCTTCCCCCACGGCACGCACCTGTGCGCCGCCGAGGTGGACACCGAGACCGGGTACGTCAAGATCCGCTCGTACGTCGCGGTGGACGACGTCGGCAAGGTGGTGAACCCGCTGATCGTCGAGGGTCAGGTGCACGGCGGCCTGGCGCAGGGCATCGCCCAGGCGCTGTACGAGGAGGCGGTCTACGACGCCGACGGCAACCTGACGACCACGACGATGGCCGACTACCTGCTCCCGGCGGCCTCGGACCTGCCGACGTTCACGACCGACCGCACCGAGACCCCGGCGACCACGAACCCGCTGGGCGTCAAGGGCGTCGGCGAGGCCGGCACGATCGCCTCCACGCCCGCCGTGGTCAACGCGATCGTCGACGCCCTCCGCCCGTACGGCGTGAACGACGTGCCGATGCCGTGCACGCCCGAACGCGTGTGGCGGGCATTGCGGGGCGGCGGACCGGAACACTCGGCACGACCCGGTGCGGGCGGCGGGCTCGGATCGGCCGGAGGTGAGGCATGATTCCCGGATCGTTCGACTATGTCCGGCCGTCGTCGCTGGATGAGGCGGTCTCGGCGCTGCGCGACGCCGGCGACGAGGGCAAGGTGATCGCGGGCGGGCAGAGCCTGCTGCCGCTGCTGCGGTTGCGGCTGGCGTTCCCCGAGGTGCTGATCGACGTCGCGTCGGTGCCGGAGCTGCGCGGTGTACGCGACGAGGGCTCCTCGCTGCTGGTGGGCGCCATGACGACGCACTACGAGGCGCTGGGCGATCCGCTGATCCGCGAGCACGCTCCCCTGGTCGCGGCGGCCACCTCGACCGTCGCCGACCCCGCCGTACGCCACCGGGGCACCTTCGGCGGCTCGCTCGCCCACGCGGACCCGGCGGGCGACCTGCCGGCGGTCGTCCTCGCGATGGACGGGGTGTTCGTCACGTCGTCGCGGGAGATCCCGGCGGCCGAGTTCTTCGCCGACTACCTGACCTCGGCGCTCGCACCCGACGAGGTCCTCGTCGGCGTCCGCCTGCCGAAGTCCTTCACCGGATGGGGCTTCCACTACGAGAAGTTCCACCGTACGGCGCAGGCCTGGGCCATCGTCGGCGTCGCCTGCCTGGTCGACCGCTCGGGTGGCGAGGTCGCCGCGGCCCGGATCGGCCTGACCAACATGGGCTCGACGCCGGTACGCGCGTCGGCGGTGGAGGCGGCGGTCAGCGGCGGCGCGGCCGACCGGGAGGCCTTTCGCGCGGCGGCCGGAGGCGCCGCCGAGGGCACCAGCCCGCCCAGCGATCTGCACGGATCCCCCGAATACCGGCGGCATCTCGCGGCGGTCCTGACCGCGCGTGCGCTGTCCAAGGCGGCCGGCGTTTAGGACGCGTCGCATGTTCACTCCGCCGGCGCGGGGTATGCAAACGTGCATGTCGCGCATACCCCGCGTCAGCGGAGCTTTGGAGCCCTCGTAGGCTTCATCAGGGAGGATGTCCATGGAACTCGATCACGAATTCACCGTTCCCGTGCCCGTGGACCAGGCGTGGCCGGTCCTGCTCGACGTCGAGCGGATCGCTCCGTGCATGCCCGGCGCGACGCTGGACTCGGTCGACGGCGACGACTTCACGGGCCGGCTCAAGGTGAAGCTCGGGGCGATGACGATCACCTACAAGGGCTCGGCTCGCATCGCCGCCCGCGACGAGGAGACCCACACGGTGTCCATCGAGGGCACCGGCAAGGAGGCGCGCGGCGCGGGAACGGCCAGCGCGAACGTCCAGGCCCAGCTGCACGGCGAGGGTGACGGCACCCGGGTGACGGTGCACACCAAGCTCAACATCACCGGGCGTCCGGCGCAGTTCGGCCGCAACATCATGGCCGAGGTCGGCGGCAAGCTGATCGGCCGGTTCGCGGACAACCTCGCCGAAGAGATCGCACGGCCCGAGACGCCCGAGGCCGCCGCCCCGGCTCCGGCCGAGGAGCCGCAGACCGCACCCGCCGAGCCCAAGACAGCCGCCGAGCCCGCACCGCAGACCGCACCCGCCGAGCCCAAGACAGCCGCAGAGCCCAAGGAGACCGGCGAGCCCAAGGAGTCCGCCGAGGCCGCGCCGGAGCCGGCGGCACAGCGGCCCGTCGCCGCACGCTCGCCGAACGATGAGGCGATCAATCTGCTGGAGTTCGCGGGCCCCTCGATCGCCAAGCGGCTGGCGCCGTTGGCCGCGGGCCTGGTGGGCCTGTGGGGGCTGTGGCGGATCGTCCGCCGCGTCCGGCGCAAGTGATTCTTCGGCCGGTGGCCCGGGCCCTGGGCCACCGTTCGCCGTCATCGCCGGGACGAGCGGCCCGGTGATCAACCGAGAGAGTCGATCCAGCGCTCCAGCCGGCGGCCTTCGGTGGCCATCAGCTCGGGGTCCCGGAAGGTGTTGGTGAGCAGGGAGATCCCCTGATACGCGGCGAACAGGGCGACGGCGAGCTCACGCGCGTCGTCGCGGCCCATCGCCGTGAACTGCCCCTCGATCCAGTCGACCAGCCACCGCATGACCTCGGCGACCGTCCGGTCGAGGCCGTCGGCGCGTTTGTCCAGCTCGGCGGCGAGGCTGCCGGTGGGGCAGCCGAACCGGGCGGCGAGGTCGCGGCCGTCGACCCAGCCGCGCACGAGCGCCTTCAGCCGCTCCTCGGGCGTCGGGAGCCGGTCGAGCGCCGCGGTCGTCTTGCGCAGGTGGTCCGCCTGCGCGTCGATCGCGGCCTCGACGAGCTGGTCCTTGGTCTTGAAGTAGTAGTAGACGTTGCCGACCGGGACGTCGGCCGCCCGCGCGATGTCCGCGAGCGTGGTCCTCTCGACGCCCTGCTCGTGCAGCACCCGGGCCGCGGCGCCGGCCAGCCGCTCTCGCTTCCCGGGCCGCCGCCCGGTCGTTGAGTCAGTCACCCGACTAACTGTAGACGCGGCCACCCGTGATCGGCTACAGTCTTAGTTAGTTGACTGACTAAGGAGCGATTTCGATGATCGTGGTGACGGGAGCGACCGGAAACGTCGGCGGGGAGCTCGTACGGACGCTGGCCGCCGCCGGGGAGCAGGTCCGGGCGGTCTCGCGCCGCCCGGCCGAGTTCCCGGACGGCGTGCGGCACCGGGCCGCCGACCTCGGCGATCCGGCGAGCCTGCGGGAGGCCTTCCAGAGGGCCGACGCGCTGTTCCTGTTCGTCGCCGGGGAGGATCCGCAGGGCATCCTCAGGGTCGCCGCGGAGGGCGGCGTACGGCGGGTGGTCCTGCTGTCGTCCCTGGGCGCGGGGACCCGGCCGGCGGCCTACGCCCACCCGGTGTCCTTCGAGGAGGCCGTACGCGCGTCGGGCCTGGAGTGGACGATCCTGCGTCCGGGCGGCTTCCATACGAACGCCTACGCGTGGGCCGGGACGATCCGCGCGAGCCGTACGGCGTCCGCCCCGTTCGCGGACGTGGGCCTGCCGACCGTCGACCCGGCCGACATCGCCGAGGTCGCCGCCGCGGTCCTGCGAGAGCCGGGCCACGCGGGCCGGATCCACGAGCTGACCGGGCCGGCCGCGACCACGCCGCGAGAACGCGCGGCGGCCATCGGCGAGGCGCTGGGAACGCCGGTGCGGTTCGTCGAACAGACCCGGGAGGAGGCCCGCGAGGAGATGCTCCGCTTCATGCCCGAGCCGGTGGTCGAGGGCACCCTCACGATCCTCGGCGGCCCGACCGCCGCCGAGCAGAAGGTCAGCCCCGCCGTCGAGG
>NZ_JBHLZP010000049.1:0-7211 GCF_042429965.1 Actinoallomurus acaciae | reverse complement strand
GCCGACTGGGCGAGGCGGAACGCCGCGGCCTTCCGGTGACCCGGCCGCGCGACCCGGTGGAGGATTTCCTCGCCCGGCCGCACGTCGCCACCCTGACGACGCTGCGGCCCGGCGGGTCGCCCCATGTGGTGGCCGTGCGCTTCACCTGGGACGACGACGCACGCATGGCCCGCGTCCTGACGGTGGCGTCCTCGCGCAAGGCCCGCAACCTGGCGGCGGGCGGGCGCGCCGCCCTCTGCCAGGTGGCCGGCTTCCGCTGGGTGACCCTCGAAGGCACCGCCACCGTGTCGGCCGCCCCGGCCCGGGTGGCCGAGGGCGTACGCCGTTACGCCGAACGCTACGGGTCGCCACCGCCCGACCCGCCCGGCCGCGTCGTGATCGAGATCGCGGTCGACCGGGTGATGAAGCTCAACCTGTGAAAGGCCCCTCATGCCCGTCCAGCAAGTCCTCGACTCAACGATCTTCTACCGGGAGGTGGGCGACGGTACGCCGATCGTCTTCCTGCACGGCAACCCCACCTCCTCCCATCTGTGGCGCGCCGTCATTCCGGCCGTGCCGGGACGGCGGCTCGCGCCCGACCTGATCGGCATGGGCGAGTCCGGCAAGCCCGCCATCGACTACTCCTTCGCCGACCACGCCCGGTATCTCGACGCCTGGTTCGACGCGCTCGACCTCGACGACGTGATCCTGGTCGGCCACGACTGGGGCGGCGCGCTGGCCTTCGACTGGGCCGCCCGGCACCCGGAGCGGGTGCGCGGCATCGCGGTGAACGAGACCATCGTCAAGCCCATGACCTGGGAGGAGTTCCCCGAAGCCGGCCGGGCGCTGTTCGCGGCGATCAAGAGCGACGAAGGCGAGGCCATGATCCTCGACGACAACGCCTTCCTCGACGCGTTCCCCGGCAGCGTCGCCACCCCGGTCGGCGAGGACCTCATCGCCGCCTACCGCGCGCCGTACCCCACACGTGAGAGCCGCCGGCCGATCCTGCGCTGGGCGCGGTCGATGCCGCTGGGCGGCGAACCCGCCGACGTCGTGGCCCGTGTCGAGGCGTACGACGCGTGGCTGGCGACGAGCCCGGACGTGCCCAAGCTGCTGATCACGTTCGCACCCGGGCCCGGCGCGATGATGACCCCGGAGATGATCGACTGGTGCGCGCGGCACATCGCCGGGCTGGAGATCGAGCGGTACGACGCGGTCGCCGGGCACCACACGCCCGAGGACCGGCCCGACCTGATCGTCGCGGCCGTGGTGAGCTGGCTGCGACGGCACGGGATCTAGGGCCGGTGCCCGGAAGCAGGGGCGCGGCAGAGTGATGATCTTCTCGGGTGAGGCGTCGCGGAGCTCGTCGAACTGCGGGAGATGACGTCCGACGCGGCCCCTCCGGGCACCTGCCGGGCAGGCCGGCGCCCGCTCTAGAGTGAGCCACATGACGGACACGTCCCGGGAGTACGCGGCCAGGCTGGACGCCGACGATCCGCTCGCCCCGCTGCGGGACGCCTTCGTGCGCGACGATCCCGAGCTGGTCTACCTCGACGGCAACTCGCTCGGGCGGCTGCCGAAGACGACCGCCGAACGGATCACACGGGTCGTACGGGACGAATGGGGTACCGACCTGATCCGTTCGTGGAGCCACTGGGCCGACCTGCCCTTCCAGGTGGGCGACCTGATCGGCGAGGCCCTCCTCGGCGCGGCCGGGGGCCAGGTCGTCGTCGCCGACTCCACCACGGTCAACCTCTACAAGCTCGCCGTCGCCGCGCTCGACGCGCGCCCGGGCCGGACGGTGATCGTCACCGACGACGACAACTTCCCCACCGACCGGTACGTCCTGGAGGGGCTGGCCGCCCAGCGCGGCCTCGAACTGCGCGTCGTGCACACCGACATCGACCAGGGCCTGGACCCGAACCTCCTTCAGGAGGCCGTGGGCGCGGACACCGCGCTGGTCAGCCTGTCGCACGTGGCGTACCGCTCCGGCGCGCTGCTCGACATGACCGCCGTGACCGAGATCGTCCACGACGCCGGCGCGCTCGTGCTGTGGGACCTGTGCCACTCCGCCGGGTCGGTGCCCGTACGGCTCGACGCGAGCGGCGCGGACCTCGCGGTCGGCTGCACCTACAAGTATCTGAACGGCGGCCCCGGATCGCCCGCCTTCCTGTACGTCCGAAAGGAGCTGCCGGACCTGCGGCAACCGATCTGGGGCTGGTTCGGGCAGCGGGACCAGTTCGCGATGGGCCCGGCGTACGACCCGGTGCCCGGGATCGGCCGGTTCCTCGTCGGCACGCCGCCGATCATGGCGATCGCCGCGGTCGAGGAGGGCGTACGGCTGCTCGCCGAGGCCGGGATCGACCGGCTGCGGGCCAAGGGCCAGGCGCTCACCGGCTACGTGATCGACCTGGCCGAGGCCTGGCTGCCGGAGCTCGCCCTGGCCACCCCCGCCGACCCGAGGCGGCGCGGCTCACACGTCTCGTTGCGCCACCCCGAGGCCTGGCGCATGGCGCAGGCCATGATCGCGGACAGGGTGATCCCCGACTACCGGACCCCCGACCGGCTCCGGCTCGGCCCCGCGCCGATCAGCACCGGCTTCACCGACGTGTGGAACGGCCTCGACCGCCTGCGCACGATCGTGCACGAACGGACGTACGAGCGCTTCTCCAGCGAGCCGGCGCGGGTGACCTAGGGGCGCGTCACTCCCACTCGATCGTGCCGGGCGGCTTGCTCGTGATGTCCACCACGACCCGGTTGATCTCCGCGACCTCGTTGGTGATGCGCGTGGAGATGTGCTGCAGGACCTCGTACGGCAGTCGCGCCCAGTCGGCGGTCATCGCGTCTTCGCTGGTCACGGGGCGCAGCACCACCGGGTGGCCGTACGTGCGGCCGTCGCCCTGCACGCCCACGGAGCGCACGTCCGCGAGCAGCACGACCGGGAACTGCCAGATGTCGCGGTCGAGGCCGGCCCGGGTCAGCTCCTCCCGGGCGATCGCGTCGGCCTCCCGGAGCAGGTCGAGCCGCTCGCGCGTGACGGCGCCGATGATCCGGATGCCGAGGCCGGGGCCCGGGAAGGGCTGCCGCCAGACGATCTCCGGGGGCAGGCCGAGCTCCTCGCCCAGCCGGCGCACCTCGTCCTTGAACAGCGTGCGCAACGGCTCGATCAGGGAGAACTGCAGATCTTCGGGCAGCCCGCCGACGTTGTGGTGCGACTTGATATTGGCCGCGCCGGTGCCGCCGCCGGACTCGACCACGTCCGGGTAGAGCGTGCCCTGGACGAGGAACTCCACCGCCTCGCCGTGGGTGTCGACGATCTCGCGGGCGGCCTCCTCGAAGACCCGGATGAACTCCCGCCCGATGATCTTGCGCTTCTCTTCGGGGTCGGTGACGCCGTCGAGCGCGGACAGGAACCGGGTGGAGGCGTCGACGACCTTGAGGTCGACGCCGGTCGCGGCGACGAAGTCCTTCTCAACCTGGAGCGCCTCGCCCTTGCGCAGCAGCCCGTGGTCGACGAAGACGCAGGTCAGCTGGGGCCCGATGGCCCGCTGGACGAGCGCGCCGGCCACCGCGGAGTCGACGCCGCCGGACAGCGCGCAGATCGCCCGCTTGTCGCCGACCTGGGCGCGGACGGCCTCGATCGACTCCTCGACGATGTTGACCATGGTCCACGACGGACGGCATCCGGCCGCGGTGAGGAAGTGCCGCAGCACGGTCAGGCCGTGCTCGGTGTGCATGACCTCGGGGTGGAACTGCACCCCGTAGAGGTGACGCGCCGGGTCCTCCATCGCGGCGACCGGGGCGCTGGCGGTGCGCGCGGTCACCGTGAACCCGGCGGGCGGCGCGCTGCAGGTCACCCGGTGCGACATCCACACCGACTGCTCGGCGGGCAGGCCGGCGAGGAGCGTCCCCTCGTCGAGCACGGTCAGGTCGGTACGGCCGTACTCGGCGATGTCGGAGTTGGCCACCATGCCGCCCAGCTCCCGCGCCATCGCCTGGAAGCCGTAGCAGATGCCCAGCGTCGGCACCCCGGCCTTGAACAGGCCGTCGGGGACCGGCGGCGCGCCGGGCTCGTACACCGACGCGGGCCCACCGGACAAGATGATCGCCTTGGGCCGCTTGGCCAGCATCTCGGCGACCGGCATGGTCGAGGGCACGATCTCGCTGAAGACGTGGCACTCGCGCACGCGCCTGGCGATGAGCTGCGCGTACTGCGCCCCGAAGTCGACAACGAGGACCGTGTCGAAGGACTGCTCGACTGACTCGACGGACACCAAGAACGCCTTTCGGAGTCGCGGGATAGCCACAGTCTAGTGGCGAAACGATGAACGTTTTCCCTCGTAGGAGCCCATACTGATCGGGTGATCACGGCGGACGGCATCGAGGCGAAGCTCGGCGAACTCGCCGACCCCGCCCGCGCCGTACAGGAAAAACGCTATCTCAAGAGCGATCTGCGCCACCTGGGAGTACGGGTTCCCGCCCTGCGGAAGATCGCGGTCGCCGCCGCCACCGGCCTGACGCGCGAAGAGCTCCTGGCCCTGACCGAGGAGCTCTGGAACGCCCCGCTGCACGAGCGCCGGATGGTCGCGATCGAGGTGCTGGTGCGGGGCGTCCCGCTGCTGACCGGCGACGATCTGCCGGTCGCCGAACGGATGATCCGCGACTCGCTCACCTGGGCCTACGTGGACACGCTCGCCACCAAGGTCGCGGGCGGCCTGGTCACCCGGCACCCGTATCTGGCCGGCACGCTCGACCGGTGGGTGAGCGATGAGAACTTCTGGATCCGGCGCAGCGCCCTGCTCGCGCTGCTCCCGGGCATCCGCGCCGGCTCCGCCGACCTGGAGCGCCTGGCCCGGTACGGCGACGCGCTCGTCGCGGAGCGCGAGTTCTTCATCCGCAAGGCCCTCGGCTGGGTGCTGCGCGAGCTGGCCGGGTCCGACCCGGCCTGGGTGCGGACCTGGGTCGGCGACCATGTCGCCGTGGTGTCGGGCGTGACCATCCGCGAGGCCGTGCGCCACCTCCCGGAGGGCGATCGCGCGGCCCTGCTCGGCGCCTACCGGAAGGGCGGCCCTCCCGTCACGCCTCATGAGGGCGAGTAGCGGACCCTCGCCGCGCCGGACGACGTCGACACGTCGATCCGGCGGCTCGCGCCGTCGTCGCGGAGCCCATCGTCGATCTTCACGTCCCCGGACATCGACGTCCCGTCCACCCGGTAGCGGAAGCCGCGGGGCAGCGCGACCGTGACCGACCCGGAGGCGGCCTTGGCCGTCACCTGCCGCGGAGCGTCGGCGAAGCCGAGCCCGACGGCCCCGGAGGAGGTTCTGGCGTCCACCTGCGGCGAGGACAGGTCGGTTCCGTTGATCGAGCCGGAGTTCGCTCTCGCCCAGACGGGTCCGCGCGTCCCGGCCACGTTCACCGTGCCGGAGCGCGCCTGGAGGCGGAGCGCACCCGTGAGCCCCTGCGCCGTGATGTTCCCCGAGGCCACGGTGGCCCGTACGGTGACCGCCGCCGGGACCCGCACGTGCAGGTCGACGCCGCATTCGAGGCTGGCGAACAGTTCCACGCGCCGGCCGCACACCGCCTTGAGGACCAGCGTGTCGCCGTGCCATGACTGTTCGAGGCGCGGCTTGCTCAGCGTCCACCGCAGTGTCTGTTCGACGGCGACCTGGCCGGGCGGCCCGGCGCCCACCGTCACCGAACCGCCGCCCGCCTCGACCTCGAGGGCGGTGATGGCGCGGTACGAGACGGACGGGATCGACTCCGTCTGACGAAGCAGGCGGCCCCAGATCTGCACGCCGAGGGGCACGATCGCCATGAAGGCCGTTACCGCGGCGACGACGATCCAGACACCGCGGCGCCGGGGACGCTCGCTCATCCGCTCGGTCATGAGCCCACGCCCAGGAAGCGCAGCACGGCGAGCACGCGGCGATGATCGGCATCGGCGTCCCGCAGGTCGAGCTTGGCGAAGATGTTGTTGATGTGCTTGGCCACGGCGCTGTCGCCGACCACCAGCGCCTCGGCGATGCCGCTGTTGGAGCGCCCCTCGGCCATGAGGGCCAGCACGTCGCGCTCCCGTGGTGTCAGGCGGTCCAGCGGGTCGCTGCGCCGACGGAGGAGGAGCTGCGCCACGACCTCCGGGTCGAGCGCGGTCTGCCCGGACGCCACCCGGCGCAGCGCGTCGATGAACGCCGAGACGTCGGCGACCCTGTCCTTCAGCAGGTAGCCGACCCGGCTCGTGTTGGCCGCCAGCAGGTCCGCGGCGTACCGCTCCTCGACGTACTGCGACAGCAGCAGCACCGCGACGTCGGGCCACTGCCGCCGGATCACGAGCGCGGCCCGCACGCCCTCGTCGCTGTGGCCGGGGGGCATCCGCACGTCCGCGATGACAACGTCGGGCCGGTGCTCTTCGACCGCGGCGAGCAGGGCCTCGGCGTCGCCGACCGCGGCCGCCACCTCGAATCCCGAGGTCTCCAGAAGCTTGATCAGTCCGGCCCGGAGCAGGACCGAGTCCTCGGCGATCACAACGCGCACGGCAACTCCACGGTGATGACGGTCGGCCCGCCGGCCGGACTGGTGATCCGGAACGTACCGTCGACCGACCCGACGCGCTGACGCAGGCCGGTCAGACCCGTACCCCTCGACGGCTCCGCGCCGCCGATCCCGTCGTCGGTGATGGTCATCCGCAGGACGTCTCCGGCGCGGGCCACGACGATCCGCACCTGCTCGGCCCGCGCGTGCCGGGCCGCGTTGGTGAGCGCCTCGGAGGCGACGAAGTAGGCGATCGCCTCGACCGTCGGCGACGGGCGTTCGGGCACGTCGACCCGCAGGCGTACGGGAAGGGGCGCTCGCGCGGCGATGCCCGACAGCGCGGCGTCCAGGCCGCGGTCGTCGAGCACGGCCGGGTGCAGGCCCCGGACGACGTTGCGCAGGTCGGTCAGGGCCTCCTTCGCCTCCCGGTGCGCCTCGGCGATCACCTCCATGGCGTCGTCGGGGACGCCGGTGAGGGTCTCGCGCGCCAGCCCGAGGTTCATGGCGAGCGCGACCAGCCTCTGCTGTACGCCGTCGTGCAGATCGCGTTCGATGCGCCGGCGTTCGGCGTCCGCGGCGTCCACGACGCCGGCGCGGCTCTCGGCGAGGTCCTCGACCCGGCGTTCGAGTTCGTCCGCCCGGCTCGGGCCCAGCAGGGCGGACGCGACCCGCGTGTCCAGCCGCGCGACCGCGGCGGCCAGTCC
>NZ_JBHLZP010000048.1:0-29282 GCF_042429965.1 Actinoallomurus acaciae | reverse complement strand
CTTCGCCGCGACCTCGACCGTCACACCCTTCAACTCCTGACCACCAGCACTCGAACTGGACGAGTCGGAGGTCTTGTCATCACTGCCACCACACGCGGCGGTGGTCGCGAGCAGGCCCGCGGTCACCGCGGTCACCCAGAAACCTCTTGCTTGCATCTGCGTACCTTTCTGCACTTGTTCGGGCCCCCGAGTCGGCCATGCGGGTATTCAGGGCAGGCCGGGAAGAACTCCTGGCGATGCTTTTCCGAGCCCCCCGAAAAAGGGTAGGGGGTAGCCCGATGAATACCGTTGTTCGAAGAAATCAGCGGTTGGTGATGACGCTCCCGAGATCTCCGGCCATCTGAGAGATGGCTGCGTCGGGAGTTTGCCGGAAGTTGAGAGCCCCGCTCGCAGCATTGGAGATCGCGAGACTCACCTGGTTGTAGTTCGGACTCACCGGCCGTGGCTTGGCGGCGAGAATGCTCTGCTTGAGCACCGGAAGATAGGGGAAACGTTTGATCAGCGCGGGGTCGTCATAGAGCCGCGCCCACACGGGCGGGAACGACCCCTGGGTGAGGACGGCCCGCTCGTTCTCCAGACTCGTGAAGTACTTGATGAAGGCGATCGCGGTTTTCTGGTGCCGCGAGTAGGCGCTGACGGCGAGGTTGGCGCCGCCGAGCGAACTGGAGCCCGGGCCGTCCTGGCCGGGCAGGAGGGTGACGCCGAACTTCTTCCTGACCTTGCTGCCCGGACGGGACAAGAGCCCGTACACGTAGGGCCAGTTGCGCAGGAACAGCAACCGCCCGTCCTCGAACTCCTTGCGGGACTCCTCTTCCTTGAAGGTGAGGGACCGCTTGGTGATCCAGCCCTCACGCAGACCCTGGACCAGGAAGTTCAGGCCCTGCCGCGCCTGTGAGGAGTTCACCGCGACCTTGGTGCCGTCGTCGGTGAGGATCGCCCCGCCGGCGGACTGCACGGCCTCGGCGAAGTTGACGGTCAGCCCCTCGTAGGGGAAGAACTGGCCGGCGTAGCCCTCGAGCCCGTTCTTGGGCGCGAGGGTCATGGCGAGCTGCCGAAGCTCGGCCCAGGTCTTGGGCGGCTTTTTGCCTGCTTTATCCAGAATGTCCTTGCGGTAGTACAGCAGGCCGGCGTTGCTGGTAAAGGGAACGGCGTACAGTTTGCCGCCGTACATCGCGGTGTCCACGACCGGCTTGAGGAACTGGTCGACGGGGAACTGCCGCCGGTCCAGCGGGATGATCCATCCCGCGTCGGCGAACTCCGCCGTCGACACGATGTCCATGTTGAGCACGTCGTATCGGTCGCTCTTCGCCTGAAGATTGGTGACCATCTGGGCGTGCTGATCGTCGGCGGCGTCGGGGAGAGTGAGCAGGGTGACTTTCTCGGACGCGTGCACCGCGTTCCATTTGTCGACCAATGGCCGCATGTAACCCGTAAAATCCGGGCCGGTGACGAGCGTGATCGGACCACTGGTCGCCACCGTCGAGCCATCGCTCGCCGCGTGGGACGGACTCGACATGCCGCAACCCGCGACGAGAACCATCGCAAGGAGACCGCCTGCCAACGACCGCACCATCGTCAACCTCTCTCTGACCCCTCCGTGGGGTACATGCATGTTATGCACACCCGTAATCCAGGTGTCAACGACAAGTTTCAAGTTCGTTACCTATGTCCAGGCATCACCATCACCCCTAACATGCCTGACATGCAGAAATCGTGAGGAGGTGGCCGCAGGTGCGATCGGTGTTGTTGGCCCTGCCGGCCAAGGAGTCCGCTCACGGATATGAGCTCAAGCAGGCCTGGGAGCAGACATTCGGCAGCGCCGACCCCTCGCCCGGCATCGGGCATGTCTATGTCACGCTGGGGCGACTGGAGAAAGATGCCCTGTTCAGGGGCGAAAACGTGACCCAGAGCAACCGCCCGAACAAGCGTGTCCGCGAGCTCACGCCGACCGGCCTCGAGGCCGTCGCGGAATGGCTCGACGCGCCCGGTGAGGGGCCCCGCCCTCGCAGTGAGTTCTTCACCAAACTCTCCCTCGTCCCGCTGACCGGAGCCACCGACCGTATGTCCCTCATCAACCGGCAGCGCCGCCACTGCCTCAATCTCATGCGCGGCCTGTCCGAACCCGGCCACCCGGGGGAAGGCGACAATCGCGTCGCGTCCCCGCTCGTCGAAGGAGCCCGGCCGCATCTCGAATGGCGCGAGCGCTGCCGGGAGGCGCTGTCGTGAGTTCTGCCGAGAAACCGGCCCCGGACGCCGCGATGATCCGTACCAAGGATCTGGTGAAGGTCCACCATTCCGACGGCACCGACGTGCGCGCGATCCGCGGCATCGACCTCCTCGTACGCCCCGGGGAGTTCGTCGCCGTGATGGGCCCCTCGGGCTCGGGCAAGTCGACCGTGCTGCACCTGCTCGCCGGTCTGGTCCCCGCGACCAGCGGGGAGATCTGGGTGCGCGGCAGCCGCCTGAGCGACCTCAGCGAGGCCGACCGCGCGGTGTTGCGCCGCCGCCACATCGGCGTGGTGTTCCAGTTCTTCAACCTGATCTCGAACATGTCCGTCGCCGACAACGTCGAGCTGCCCGCCCTGCTCGCCGGGGCCAACCCGAAGCAGGCGCGTGAGCGCCGGGAGTACCTCCTGGAGGAGCTCGGCCTCAGTGACCGCGCCGACGCCTCGCCGGCCCGCCTGTCCGGCGGTCAGCAGCAGCGTGTCGCCCTGGCGCGGGCCCTGGCCAACGAGCCCAGCCTGCTGCTCGCCGACGAGCCCACCGGCAACCTCGACAGCACCAACACGCGCGACGTCGTACGGCTGCTCGAACAGGTGCACGACCAGGGTCAGACGATCCTGCTCGTCACGCACGACGCGCGGGTGGCGAGCGCCGCCGATCGGGTGATATCCCTGTTCGACGGCATGATCGTCGACGACGCCGACGTACAGCCGCCGGCCGACAAGAAGAACGCCATCGGCTCGATCCTGGATCTGTGACACCGTGCATGCCACCATCCGCTGGATACGCGCCGACCTGCGCACCCGTCCCGGCCAGGCCGTGTTGTCCGTGAGCGTCGTGGCCGGCGTCGTCACGGCGCTGATCCTCGCGACCACCATGCTCGCGGGCGCGATGGACCCGTGGAAGAGCGTGTTCACGCGCTCCGACGGCGCGCACGTGTGGGTCCACGCGCGTTCCGGTACCGACCTCGGCTCACTGTCGGACATGAGCGGCGTCACCGGTGTCTCCGGGCCGTTCCAGACCGCGGTCGCGACGGCGGTGCACGAGGGGCAGCGGGCGCCGCTCGAACTGCGGGCGATGGGCAGCAGGCTGCCGGAGGTCGGCCGGCCGGTGCTCGCCAAGGGCCGCTGGCTCGACCCGTCCCGGCCCGACGGCGTCGTCATGGAGCGCACGCTCGCCCGGACCCTGCGCGCCGGGGTCGGTGACAGCCTCAGCGTCCGCGGACTCGACGGCCGGCGCTACGACCTGCCGGTGGTCGGCATCGCCGACGCGTCCGACCAGGGCCCCTATCCCTCGGTGACGCCCGGCATCGCCTGGGTGCAGCCGGGGGTGCTGAACAGCATCGAGCCGAATGCCGCCAGCACCGAACTGCTGATCGGGCTGAAGCTGTCCGACCCGAGCGCGAGCGACTTCTTCGTCCAGCACGTGGTCACCGTCCTCGGCGGCGACCACGTGGACCGGGTCTCCACGTGGCAGCAGGCGCGCGCGTCGATGGAGACGGACAGCCGCCTGCTCGGCCTGTTGATGGGCATGTTCGGCGTCGTCGCGCTGATCGCCGCCGCGCTGGCCATCGGCAACGCGACCGGTGGGCGCATCCTGTCCCTGCTCCAGGACATCGCCCTGCTCAAGGCCCTGGGGTTCACCCCGGCCCAGATCTGGCGGATGCTGCTGCTGGAGCAGACCTGCCTGGGGACCGCCGGGGTGGTGGCCGGCAGTGTGCTCGGCTCGGTGCTGACCGACTCCTCGGTCTCCCAGCGTCTGTTCGGCTCGGTCACCGGCGCGGCCGCGGCCCCCCTGTCGTTCGGCCGCCTGGCCCTGATCGCGATCGCCACTCTGCTGGCCGTGGTGGTGGCCACGCTGCTGCCCGCCTGGCGGGGCAGCCGCGTCTCCCCCACCAGTACGGTCACCGCGGAGCCGCCGAGCGGCCGGCTGTCCCGGTTCGCGCGCGTCGCCCTGCTCGTACGCCTGCCGCCGGCGCTGGTGCTCGGCGCCCGCGACGCCTTCACCCGCCGGATGCGGGCCGTCATCACGATCGGCGGCCTGGCGATCCCGATGGTGATGGTGACGATCGCGCTCGGCTGCTGGTCGACGCTCGACAACTTCGAGGACCACCCCGAGCAGATCGGGCTGGCCGGCGCGCTGGTCGCCCACCCCGTCGGCCTGGTCCCGTACGAGGCCAGCGCGGTCATCGCCGCCGACAAGGACGTGACCGCGGTCTACCCCGAGGTGCAGATGGACGCGCTGCTGCCCGGACAGACCCGGACCATCCAGGCGCGGGCCCTCGGCACGTCCAAGCAGCCCTACCCGTTCCCGGTGCGGGAAGGCCGGATGTACGCCAGGCCGGGCGAGGCGGTCGCGGGCCAGGGCCTGCTCGACCTCCTGCACGTCCACGTCGGCGACCGCGTGCGGCTGACCATCGGCGGCGCCCCCGTGATCGTGCACATCGTCGGGCGCACGATCGAGCCGTCGCTGAGCGGTGAGGTGCTGTCCTTCGGCATGGACACGCTCGACCAGGCGGTGCGCACGACCCCGACGCCGTCGTACCGGATCGTCCTGCGGCACGGCGCCTCGGTGGAGGCCGCACGCGAGCGGCTGCTGCGCGAGTCGCAGGACCGGCTCGACATCCAGGCCGCGCAGAACCCGGCCCAGCGCCTCTTCGTCGTCCGGGTCGTGGTCTTCGGGCTCGTCATCGTGCTCGCGCTGATCTGCGTGGCGAACCTGCTGACCGCGGCCTCGGTGGGCCTGCGCGACCATCTGCGCGACATCGTCGTGCTGCGTGCCATGGGCCTGACGCCACGGCAGGTGACCACGACGCTGGTGTCCGGCACGAGCGTGCTGGCCCTGATCGCCGTGCTGGCCGGGATCGGCGGCGGCCTCGCGATGTCCACCCGCCTCATCGACCTGCAGGGCCGTACGAGCGGGGTGGGCGCGGGGATCGGACGGGCGCCGACCGTGCTCGAACTGGTCGTGGCGGCCGTCGTCGCGCTGGCGCTCGCCGCCCTCATGGCCTTCATGCTGGCGCGCAAGGCGACGAGCATCGACGTACGGGAGGTGTCACGCTTCTGAGCGCGGCATCCACCGGAAGAGTGGCGTACCGGGACACCACCGATCGTAGTACTACAGCACGTAGTACTACGATGGATAGCATGGGGGATGTGAAGGGTCTGGGAGAGCTCGAACGGACGGTCATGGAGGTCCTGTGGTACCGCGAGAACGGTGCCACCGCTCGTGAGGTGAGCCGTGCGCTCGCCGACGACCGCGACCTCGCGCACACCACGGTGATGACGGTGCTCGACCGGCTCGCCAAAAAAGGTTTTCTCGTACGGGAGCGCGAGGGGCGCGCTTGGCGCTACCGTCCGATCGCGACCAAAGAGGCGTACGTCGCCGAACTCATGCTGGGTGCGCTCAACATGACCGGCGATCGCGACGCCGCTCTGGCGCATTTCGCACGCTCGGTGTCGGGCGACGAGGTGGAGCTGCTCCGTCGCGTCCTCGATGAGGTGGAAGGGACATAACCGGGATGACCGGCACGGCCCTGCTCGCCCTGATGGCTGCCGGGAGCGCCCTGGGGGCGCACCTGCTGACCCGCGCCCGGTGGACGTGGCGCACGCCCCGCACCGCGATCGTGCTGTGGCAGGCCCTCGGCCTCGCCTGGGGCCTCGCCTCCATCGGCACCCTGCTCGGCTTCGGCGTCGCGCCGTACGGTGACGGCATCATCGCCGGCATCGGCCGTTCACTCCGCGACCCGCAGCCGCTGTCCTCGATCCATCTGGCCGCCCTCGCGGCCGGCCTGACCCTCGCCCTCATGCTCCTCGGCGTGCTGATGGTCGCCATCGCCGGCGTCGTCCGCGCCCGCCGGCGTCACCGGGCCCTGCTCGCCCTGGTCGCACACGGCGACCCCGACGTGCCCGGCACCCTCGTGCTCGACCATCCGGTCGCCGCCGCCTACTGCGTTCCCGGCGTCCGCTCCCAGGTCGTGGTCAGCGCCGGCACCCTGGAGCTGCTCGGCCCGTACGAGCTGGCCGCGGTGCTCGCCCACGAGCGGGCGCACGCCCGCGAGCGGCACGACCTGGTGCTGCTGCCCTTCACGTCGCTGCGCCGGATGCTCCCGCAGTCGCGCACGGTCGCCCGCACGCTCGACGCGGTCGAACTCCTCATCGAGATCCAGGCCGACGACCGCGCCCGGCGAGACCGCCCGGCCAAGGAGCTGGCGACGGCGCTGCTGCGCTTCGCGTCGGCCGGATCGGCGCCGACGCCGAGGGGCACCCTCGGCGTCATCGGCGCCGACGAGACCAACCCCATCCTCGTCCGCGTCCGCCGCCTGCTCGCCCCGGCCCCGCTGGCCCGCCCGATGCGCGGCGCGATGCTGGTCGGCGCGGCCCTGGTCGCCACGCTCCCCCTGATCCTCTACGCCGTCCCCGCCTGAGCTCGGCGCAGGCGAGGATCGGTGATGCCGCCGGGACAGGCGAGCCCGGCGACGTCCCAGCCCGCGCGGCCGGCGCCGGCCTGGTAGGCGCTCTCGTAGAAGGCGAGCACGGCCCCGCGCGGGTCGGGTTCGGCACGCGCGTCGTCGTAGCGAAGGACGGCCAGGTGGCCGCCCCGCTGCTCGACCCACCGCGCGGACGCGGGCAGCAGCGGCTCGGTCTGCAGCCCCTCGGGCTCCGGCGCGGTGTAGGAGTAGAACGCCGGCTCGGGGAAGCCGTCGTCGCCGAACCAGAAGCCGGAGCTGACCACCTCGCGAGAGTAGGCCTCCCGGGTCACCGGATCGTTCTCGGCCGGCTGGTCCACGACGCGGCCGGAGAACCTCGTACAGGCGATGTCGAAGGTGTGCCAGAAGTGGTGCACCGGGCTGATCTTGCCCGAGAAGCCCGCGGCGAACTCCTCCAGCAGCAGGTTCACCTGGCTGAGCACCTGCCAGTAGCGCGTGACCATGACCGGGTCGTAGCTCGCGTGTTCGGTGTCCTCGGCGAACGGCCGGCCCGAGTCGGGCAGGTCGAACGGCTGCGGCCGGGCCAGATCCACGTGCACGCCCACGCTGTCCAGCGCCCGCATCGTCTCCGCGTGGAAGGAGGCGACCGAACGGCCGGGCAGCGTGAAAGAGGCCTCGCGCCCGTCGACGGTGGTGACGACCAGCCGGTGGCCGACGAGGTCGAAGTCGACGGTGAAGATCGGGTTGCCGTCCACCTGTCCCATCGGGCGGGTGGTCAGCCCCCGCCCGGTGAGGTGGAACGGCGCACTCCACCAGTGGTTGCGCCGGACGCCGGAGGCAAGGCGGATCTTGCCGACCACCTGGGCGTACCGGTGAAGGGTCTCTTTGGTGTCCTGCCAGCCGGCGAGCGGCATGGCGGGGAAGGTCTCCATGGGTTCCATCCTCCCCCGCCAGAAGGTCAGCCGACCGGTTCGAACTCGCGCTCGGCCGGCTCGTGGCGGGGCGCGGACGGGCGGCGGCGCCCGGGGAGCCACCAGTTCGCGTGGCCGAGCAGGCTCATCAGGGCCGGTACGAGCACGAGGCGCACGACCGTCGCGTCCACGGCGACCGCCGAGGCCAGGCCGATGCCCATCATCTTCACCATCGAGTCCGGCTGGCCGAGGAAGCTCAGGAAGACGAAGATCATGATGAGGGCGGCCGACGTGATGAGCCGGGCGGTCGAGCCGATGCCCTTCACGACGCTCTCGTGCGGGTCGCCGGTGCGCAGGTACTCCTCGCGCACCCGGGACAGCAGGAAGACCTCGTAGTCCATCGACAGCCCGAAGATCAGCGCGAACATGAACAGCGGCACGAACGACACGATCGGCATCGGCTGGTCGAGGCCGATCAGGCGGATGCCCCAGCCCCACTGGAAGACCGCGGTGACCACGCCGTACGACGCGCCGATCGACAGCATGTTCATCAGCGCGGCCTTGAGCGGCACCAGCACCGAGCGGAACGCGATGACCAGCAGGACCAGCGCCACGCCGACCACGACGACGACCACGTACGGCATGCGCTGCTTGACGATCGTGGCCATGTCGATGATCGCGGGTGACTCCCCGCCGACGTACGCGCGTGCGCCCGGGTGGGCCCTGACGATCGGCGGGATCACGTTCTCCCGCAGGTTCCGCACGAGGTCGGCGGTTGCCGCGGTCTCCGGCCGCGACGCGGGCACGACGGTGAGGATGACGCTGTCGCCGGCGACGACCATGTTGTCCACCGCGGCGACGTCGTGGACGCCGCGGAACCGCTGTTGCAGCTCCTCCCCCAGCCGCCGTGCCTGGGGGTTGGGCGCCGGCCGGTCGTCGGGGCTGACGTTCAGCCGTCCGCCCGGCTCGCGGCGAAGCGCCGACCAGCCCTGCGCCGTCTTCGTCGACTCGTCCGCCCGGGGCGGATCCTGTGGCGAGGGCACGGACGCGACGACGGCGAACGGGCTGTACCAGCCGGGCCCGAAATTCCTGGCCGTCACGTCGTACGCCCGGCGCGCGGTGCTGGAGTGCGGCAGCGTGCTGTCGGCCATGATGCCGAAGCGCAGGCTGAGCACCGGGGTCGCGAGGAAGAGCAGGAAGACGGTCGCGGCGATCGCGTACGGCCAGGCGTTGCGGTCCACGTGCCGGCCCCAGCGCTCCCAGCGGTCGGTGGACTTGTCGGGCCGCACCCGCGGCAGCCGGTACCGGTCGATGTCCGTGCCGAGCGCGCCGAGCACCGCCGGCAGGAGGGTCAGCGCGCCGGTCACCATGAGCAGGACGGCGATGGCGCTGGCCAGGCCGATGATGCCGATGAAGGTGATGCCGGAGAACCACAGCCCGCAGATCGCGAACAGCACCGTGCCGCCCGCGAAGACCACGGCGTGCCCGGACGTCGCCAGCGCCCGCCCGATGGAGGCCTCCACGTCCATGCCGTCGGCGAGCTGCCGCCGATGTCGCGTCACCACGAACAACGAGTAGTCGATGCCCGCGCCGAGGCCGAGCATGGCGGCCACCATCGGCGCGGTCGGATGCACCTGCACGAGCGACGCGCCGAAGTGGATCAGTGAGTACGCCACCGCGAGCGCCGCGAGGGACACCACGATCGGCACACCGGCGGCGAGGAACGACCCGAAGGCCAGCAGCAGCACGCCGAGCGCCAGGACGACGCCGACGCCCTCCTTGGGCCCGGCCTTGGGCTGGTTGAGGATCATGGAGGCGATGCCGCCGTAGTCGACGTCGACGCCGGCCAGCCGGGCAGGTTCGGTGGCCTCCTCCAAGGCGTTCATGTCCTCGGGGCGCAGGTCGCGCGCGGTGCCCTTGAGGTGCGCGACCGCGATGACGGCGTTCGGGCCCTTGGCGCCGCCCGTGCCGCCGTAGGGGTTCTCGACGGTGGCCACGCGCGGCAGCTCGCCGACCTGCTTGATGGCCTGGCCGACCTGCACCGCGACGCGCCAGTCGCTCAGCGAGACGCCACGCTGCGGGTGGAAGACGATCGTCGTCGTGGGTCCGGTGACGTCGGGGAAGTTCTTGCGGAGCAGGTCGATCGACGCCTGGGTCTCGGTGCCGGGCAGCCGGTCCTGCTGCACGAACGTGCCACCGCCGGCCACCCCGAGGGCGACGGTCGCGACCACGACGGCGGCCCAGACCGCGAACACCCACCGCCGGTTCCGGGCACAGAATCGCCCCAGCCGATCCAGTATCCGTGCCATGGTGCAAGGACAGCATGCCGCCGAAAAAGGTGCAATGGCTGCAACTTCGCATCGAGTGTATATATTGGTGAAATGAATCACATGGGGCTGAGAGAGCGTAAGAAGCTCCGCACCCGCAGGGCCATCGCCTCCGCGGCCCTGCGCCTGTTCGACGAGCGCGGATTCGAGGAGACCACGATCTCCGACATCGCCGCCGCCGCCGACGTGTCGCCCCGGACCTTCTTCAGCTACTTCCCGTCAAAGGACGACGTGGTGTTCGCCGAGATGGACGAACGCCTGGCCGACATCCGCGCCCGCCTCACGGAACGGCCGAGCGGCGAGACCCCGCTGGCGACCTTCCGCCGCGTGGCCGACGCGCTGGTCGAGGCGATCTCCACCGAGGACGGAGAGTACGGCGCGATCCAGGTCGCCCTCCTCCGCAAGCGCCCGTCCCTGCAGGCGCAGGCGCTGAAGCGGCTGGCGGACGCCGAAGAGGGGTTCGTCCAGGTCCTGCGCGAACTCGCCCCCGAACTCGACGAGGTCACCGCGGTGACGGTGATGGGCGTCGCCTTCGGCGGGCTGCGAGCGGCGATCATGTACTGCCGGACCCAGCGTTACGACGCCGAGCAGACCCGCGAGGCGACCGAGCGCGCCCTGGTCATCGTCGAGCAGGTGCTCGCCTCGGTCCCCGCGATCACCTCGCCCCCGGCGACCGGGGATGACGCCCCGGCGAAGTGACTCCGCGCCCGCCGCCCACCACCACGGGGTCGCACACGGCCGACACGTGCCATGACCGCAGAACATGAAACTTACTCATGAGTCACTTGACCCCTTACCCGCTTGTTGCGGATAAGTAAGGAGTCCGGGTCAATCAGTCATTCCCGCCATCCCGGACGAAAGGAGCCTCCGATGACCAGGTCCCTCGCCAGGCGTGTCGCGGCCGCCTCCACCGTCTTGGCAATCGGCGGACTCGGCGCGCTCGCCGTCCAGGCGCCCGCCCACGCGTCCGACTTCTCGGCGGCCTACACCTGCGACATCCCGCTGTCCGGGTCGCAGACGGTCACCATCACCGGCACGCTGACCGCCTCTCCCAACCCCTCGACCGTGGGCACCTCCACCCACTTCGCGCTGCACATCTCGAGCCTGAGCCTGTCCTCGCCGGTCGCCATCAACTCCTGGAGCGCCACCGCCGCCCTCGACACGACCGGGGCGCAGACCGCCTCGTTCTCGGTGAGCGGCAGCGGCGGCTCCGTACCCGCCAACCAGCCCATCACCGGCGACCTGAGCGGTGACTGGACGCCGACGGCGGCCGGCACGGACCAGGTCCAGGGCGGCGACGTCACGGTCAAGGCGAGCGTCTCGCTGCTCGGCACCCTGACCATCCCGTGCACCCCGAACAGCCCGCGCCCGGTCGCCGAGACCCTGACCGTCAACTGACCTTCACCCGATCGGACGGTCCCACGCCAGAGTGCGGTGGGGCCGTCCGCTCTTTCGCCGCCCCGCCCGCTCAGGGCGCATTCCTTCCGGCGTCCAATCGCGGGCCGAGCCGTTGCGAACCGCCGGGGGCCCGTGCGCCTCGGCCGCGGGCTCAGTCCTCGATCCGGATGCGGACCCGGCGGAAGCCCCGGCCCTTGTTCTCGACCTTGGCGACGCGCAGCCGGCCGATCTGGCGGGTGGAGGCGACGTGGGTGCCGCCGTCGGCCTGGGTGTCGAGGCCCACGATGTCGACGATGCGGACCTCCTCCACCTCCTGCGGGACCAGGTTCGTCGCGGTGCGGATGATGTCGGGGATCTGGAACGCCTCCGCACGCGGCAGGGTTCGTACGTCGATGCGCCGGTCGGCGGCGATCTCGGCGTTGCAGGCGCCCTCGACCGCCTCCTTGAAGCCGGGCGGCACCTCGGGCAGGTTGAAGTCCATGCGCGCGACGCCGGGCTCCATGTTGCCGCCCGTGACGAGGCAGCCGTAGTCGCGGAACACGACACCGCACAGAACATGCAGACCCGAATGCGTCCGCATGAGGTTGGTGCGGCGTTCGTCCTCGATCGCGCCGCGCACCTGAGTTCCCGCAGGTGGCAACGGGTCGCCCTCGGCGGGAATCAGATAGAGATCGTCGCCCTTGCGCACGCCGGCGATGCGCGTCTGAACTCCCTGCCACAGGAGAACTCCAAGATCGGCCGGTTGCCCGCCTCCGCCTGGATAAAATGCGGAGCGGTCGAGGACGATTCCGTCATGACCGGACGAGAGCACTGTCGCATCCCATTCGCGGAGTGTCTGGTCGGTCAGCTCAAGTCGGTGCGTCGTCGGCATAACAGGACCATAGGACGCCCGCTTGCCGGGCGCGGGTACAGGGGGCGGGATGAGACGACGCGTGATCAACAGCGTCGCCGCCGTCGCCGCTCTCCTCGCGACGGCGGGGTGCGGTGGTGCGGCGGGCAAGGCACGGGCTGACAGCGCCCCGAAAAAACCGGCGCCGCAGCGCGCGCCGGTCGTGATGTTCCTCGGGGACAGCTACACCACCGGACGCCTCGGGCAGGTGCCCGAGCTCACCTACGCCGCCGACACCGCGCGCACGCTCGGCTGGCAGGTGATCCTCGGCGGCTACCGGGGCACCGGGTTCGTGGCCGAGGGCAGCGTGCACAAGAACTTCGCCGACCTGTTCACCGAGCAGCTCGCCTGGCGCCCAACGCCCGACCTGGTCATCGTCTCGGGCGGCCACAACGACCGCCGCCACCCGCCGGCGACCGTGGCCGGCGCGGCCCGGCAGCTGCTGACCACGATCCGGCAGACCTGGCCCGACACGCGCATGCTGCTCATGGGCCCGATGTGGGGCAGCGGCGACCCGACGCACGCGGTGGAGCGCATCCGCGACGCGCTGGCCGGTGTCGCGAGCGAGCAGAACGTGCCGTTCGTCGACCCGCTGCGCGAGCACTGGATCACCGGCGACCGCGTACAGGGCACCGGCAACGCGCCGCTGTACATCCTGAGCGACGGCGTCCATCCGAGCACGGCCGGCGCACGCTACATCGCCGGTCGCTTCGTGGCCGACCTCCGTACGCTGAAACTCGCCAAGCCGTAGCTCAGAGCCCAGGCGGAGAAGACGGGTGCTGGTGACTGCTCACCAGGGCCCGTACGGCCCGGAGGAGGAGGACCCGCCCCGGCCGTACTGCCGGACCGCGGGACGCACGTCGGCGAGGTAGACCGCCGCGGCGATGAAGCCGATGATCGGCACTATCTGGATGATCGACACCAGCTGCACCGCGCCGGCCAGGCCGAACAGCAGCGCGACCCCGAGGATGATCAGCCAGAGCTGCTTGGTGAGCTTTCCCGCCGCCGAGTAGGCGGCGGCCGGACGTCGTACGGCGTCGATGAACGCCCACACCTCGACGACGAACGCGGCGATCGCCACGGCCCAGAACAGGTAGGCCACGACACCCTGGGCTCCTCCGAGCACGGCTGACTCCCTGCGGTGGACGGCGCCGGAACGCCGCGACATTGCTTGACAGGCCCCAGCGTATGCGTTTTCCCCGGCGTCACACCCCGTCGCGGATGAGGAAAACGCGCGACGGCCCGGGCGGGTGACTCCGTCCGGGCCGTCGGTGACGCTTCACGACGTGCTCAGTTGCCGACCTTCTTGGAGGCGTCGCCGGCGGCCTTGGCGGCCGTACGCGCCGTCTGGCGCGCCGAGCCGGCGGCCGAACGGGCCCTGCGGACCGTGGCCTTGGCCGACGCCTCAAGCTCCTGGGTGGCCTTCTGGCGGTCGACCCGGCTGACGATGCGCTTGCCGCGCTCGGCCAGCCCGTCGTACACGTCGGCCGCGCGAGCGCTCACCTGGTTCACGTACGCGACGGCGGCGCCGCCCAGGTCCTTCGGGTCGGTCTTCTCCTGGAGCCGGTTGATGCGGTCCGGCACCTCGCGCAGCTTCTCGACCGCGAAGTCGCCGGCGCCTGCGGCGGCGTAGAAGGCCTTGCTGTCACGCAGCCTCTCGGTGATGGTCATGTCCTCGTTCCTTCCGTCGGTGGGGTCGTGCTGGTGGCGGCTTCGGCATCCGGTGCCTCCGCGTTCCCCGATTCGCTGCGGAACGACTCGTAGATGTCGAGCAGGACCTGCTTCTGCCTCTCCGACAGGCCCACGTCCGCACGGATGGCGGCCTGGACGTCCGTGTCCGACTCGCGGTCATCGAGGATCCCCGCCTGGACGTACAAGGCCTCGGCGGAGATGCGCAGACCCTTCGCGATCTGCTGCAGGATCTCCGCGCTCGGCTTTCGCAGCCCCCGCTCGATCTGGCTCAGGTAAGGGTTGGACACACCCGTGGCATCGGCCAGCTGACGCAGCGAGACCTTGGCCCGCTGGCGCTGCTCCCGGATGTACTCCCCGATGGAGCCGACTTTGGAAGTCGCCATGCCTCTACTGTGCGTCGCCCTGCTTGCTATTGCAAGCGCCCCAGCAAGCAGCTCGGGGTGAAACGAGTCACATCGCGTTCCGTCCATCGGCGGGGAGCGGAAATCCGACGTCACCCCTCGGCGGCCACCGTCCCGTCGTGAATCCGCCGGTCCCCTGCCGACGACGCCGGTTGGCTGGGGGGCTCGCGCTGCCCGACACAGGACGGAATCGATGTCCGCACTCACCACGTCGGCGGGAGTCCCCGCCACGCCGAACCGACCGGGACCGATCAGCTGGCTCGCGGTGCTGGCCGTGACGATGGGCATCTTCTCGATCGTCACCACCGAGATCCTGCCGATCGGGCTGCTGACCTCCATCGGCTCCAGCTTCACCGTCTCCGACGGAACGGCCGGCCTGATGATGACCATGCCCGGCTGTCTGGCAGCGGTCTGCGCGCCCACGATCACCGTCGCGACCGCACGAATCGACCGGCGGTCGATGCTGTGCGCCTTCGTGTTCCTGCTGGCGTCGGCGAACTTCATCGCGGCCGCCGCCCCGGCGTACTGGGCGGTGCTCGTCTCGCGCGTTCTCGTCGGGATCGTCATCGGCGGCTTCTGGTCGATCGGCGCGGGACTGGCCGGCCGCCTCGTTCCGGCGCGGTCCACGCGGCGGGCGACGGCGGTCATCTTCTCGGCCGTTCCGCTGGGGTCGGTTCTCGGCGTGCCGCTGGGAACCCTGATCGGCGATCTGGAGGGGTGGCGGGTCAGTTTCGTGGCGTTGGGCCTGCTGTCCGTGGCCGTGCTCATCGCACTCGCCGTGCTGCTGCCCCCGTTGCCCGCCCGGCAGGTCACCCGCCTCCGCCTGCTGGGCGGCATGATCCGCAGCGTCGACACCCGATTCGCGCTGTCGGTGACCGTTCTCGTCGTGCTCGCGCACTTCGGCACCTACACCTATGTGACGCCCTTCCTGGAAGGAGTCACCCATGCCTCCCCGGGACTGATCACGGTCTTCCTGCTGGCCTACGGCGGCGCGGGCATCGTCGGCAACTTCCTGGCGGGTACGGCCGTCGCTCGCCACCCGCACGCCGCCTTCTGCGTCGCGGGGAGCCTGATCACCCTGGCCACGCTGACGCTTCCGTTTCTCGGCCGATGGGACCTGGGCGCCGCCGCGCTCCTGATCGTCTGGGGTGCCGGTTACGGCGCCGTTCCGGTGTGTTCTCAGACCTGGTTCGTCAAGGCGGCCCCGCACGCGCCGGAGGCCGCCTCAGTGCTGTTCACGGCGTCGTTTCAGGCGACGCTGTCGACCGGCGCCCTGGTCGGCGGCCTCATCGTGGACCGCATGTCCCTGAATGCGGTCATGACGCTCGGCGGGGCCACCGCCGCAGGCATGGTCGTCACCGCGGCGGCGGCCCGGTTCACACACGCGCGCAGGCGGCCACCGGCGTGCGGCCCCGGCGGCGATCGGCCCCGGGAGGTCACCTCACGTTCGCGCGCCTGACGGCGCGGTCTGCCACGCCGGAGCGCCGCCTCCAGCCGGTTCCCTAACGCCCTACGGCGTCATGCGCCGGCCCGCCGGACGCTCAGGGTCTGGATCCTCGGGGGGTTCTGGGGGCTGAGCCGGATCTCGCAGCGCAGCGCTCCGCGTGCGCCCCTGACCTCCCACACCGCGTGTGCCGGAGAGTCGGTGTCGAGCAGCGCGTCCGACGGCTCCAGCAGCGGGCCGACGTCCTGGACCAGCTTCTCGATCCGGCTCCGGCGGCGCACCAGGTCGAGGTCCATCGCCACGTTCTCGGCCAGCCAGGCGCCGGCCAGCGCGCCGTCCCACTCCCGCAGCAGCCGCTCGACGACGGCCTTCGCCTCCGACGTCTCGGGCCACAATTCCGCCGGGCCCTGCCGGCCGCCGGCGTCCGCGAGGACCGCCCGCAGCGCCTCCTCCACCTTCGGGCGGGCCGAGACGTAGCGGGCGTTCGTCAGCGCGATGACGCCGAGACCGGTGCCGGGGTGCCAGCGCATGTGCGAGCCGAAGCCCGGGTACCCGCCGCTGTGCGAGACGACGGTCCCCCACTCCGGCTCGTGGTGGATCACCAGGCCGTAGCCGTAGCCGACCGGAGCGTTCCCGCCGCCGGGCGCCGGTGGACGGGCGCGCTGGACCTGCTGCATCGCGCGGCGCGACGCGCGGCTCAGCGGGCCGGGGTCCTCGCCGTCGCGGGCCGGGAACGCGTCGGCGAGCCAGCGCACCCACACGGCCAGGTCCTCGACCGTGCTGAACAGCCCGCCCATGGCCGAGAACACGCCCGGCTCGGTGAACGGCAGCGCCTCCCATCGCCCGTCGAGCCGTACGTGGCCGGTCGCGACGCCGCCCGGGGCCTTCACTGATGTGTCGTAGCCGGTCGAGGTCAGCCCCAGCGGTTGGATCAGGTGGTCCCGCACGAACCCGTGGAAGCACTCCCCCGAGGCGGCCTCGACCACGCGGCCCAGGAGGGCGTACCCGAGGTTGGAGTACTCGTAGCCGGTGCCCGGGGTGCCGATGAAACGGACACCGCTCGTCAGGAGCCGCGCGAACTCCTCCCGGCTCATCGACTCCTGCCGGTCCGCCCACGGGTCGTCGGTGGGCAGCCCGCCCGACATCGACAGCAGCATCTCGACGGTGACCTGCGGGGAGTCCGACGTCGGCAGCCGTACGGCGGCGAACTCCGGCACGTGGCGGATCACCGGATCGGCCAGGTTCAGCGCGCCGCGCTCGGCCAGCAGCATGACCGCGGCGGCGGTGAAGCTCTTGGACATCGACGCGATGCGGAACGCCGTCGACGGGTCCGGACGTGGTCCTCCCTCGCTGATCACACCGCGGCCGGCCGCGTGCACGAGGCCCGTACGGTCCACCACGCCGTAGCCGATCCCCAGGGCGGCGCCCTCGTCCACCACCGAGCCGAGCAGCGCGTCGACGTCTTCGGTCATCCGTTCCCCTTCACGAAACGTCGGCGGCCGAGACCGTCCAGGTGTTGCACGCCGACAGCACGCCCTGACGATAGCCGCGCACCACCCAGCCGGCGTAGTGCCGCCCGGAACCATGGTCGTGCAGGTCAGGCCGTGACTCGTCGTCGCCGCGCGCACGGTTGTCGTCGATCATCGCCTCGTACTGCGCGTGGGTCATCGGCAGTGTGCGGCGCTCGGCGGACAGGAAGGCGCCCGCGAAGCACTGCGCCTGCAACTCGATCCGCCGGCTCGTCTCGGCGCGGGCGTCGGTGCCGCCCGAGGCCATGAGCTGGTGGCCGTACTCCAGGATCCCCGCGTCCTCCTGCACGTGGTGACCGTACTCGTGCGCGATGACGCGGGCGTACACCGCGTAGTGCGACACCGGCTCGCCGCCCGCGGTGTCCACGACGTTGCTCAGGCCGACGTACATCGTGTCGTTGGCCGGGCAGTAGAACGCCGACGCGCCGGGCGCGGGGTACGAGCCGCACGGGCTGCTGCCCGGCAGGCTCCAGAAGACGCGCTGCGGCGCGGTGAAGCCCTGGACGCCGGCCTTGGCGAACTGCCGCTCCCACGCCTGGTCCAGGCAGTCCGACAGGGTGTCGAGGAACCGCCGCATCGACGCCTCGTCGTGCTCGGTGATCTTGGGCAGCCGACACTTGATCTTGGAGAGGGCCCCGCTGCCGTACAGGGGGCCGGAGAGGGCTGCGGCCTTGCTGCCCGACCGCAGACGTGTCGCGTCGTCTCCGGCGCCCGCCTTCGAACCGGGGCCGGCCAGCGCGTACCCGAGGACCGCCACGACGAACAGCGCCGCGACACCGCCGAGAGTGGCGAGGACCACGCCTGTCGTCGTACGCCGCGGTCGGCGGACAGGCCGGTGGTAACCGTAGTCCGGTGCCTGCGCGGACGGCTGGCCGGACGCCGGGCCACTCTGCGAAGGCGATCGGCGAGGATCTGCCACTCGCTCTCGTCCTTCCTCGCGGCCGTCCCCGTCGTGCCCAGGTCCCGTACGAGCAGGGCGTGACCGCGACCAGAATCATCGCATAGCAGGGAAAAAATGCATCACGGCCTACCCGCGCAGGTCATCCCTGTATGGACTCCGGAGTTCCCCGGTACGCTGTGCGCCCATGCTGGTACGGACCCGGCTTCTCACCATCGCCGCCGCCATCGGCGGGCTCCTCACCTGTGCGGCTCCCGCACACGCGGGCCCGTCGGGCCAGGTCATCTCCGACAACGTCACCCTGACCACGACGGACGACGGGGTCCTGCACGCCAAGGAGACCGTGACGTTCGAGGGCACGGGGGTGAAGCGCTCCCTCGTCCGCCTCAAGCACGTCGACGACCGCCGGGACCGGCGGTTCGACATCGGTGACGTCCACGGCGGCACGGTGACCGTCGACGGCGACCGCACGATCCTCACGCCGTCGGGCGGCGGGGGTTCCGGCCGGCGCACCGTCACGCTGACCTACGCCGTGCACGGCACGATGACGCCGATGCGGGAGCGCCAGCAGCTCGACTGGATCGCCGCGGGCGGCTGGAACGTCCCGGTCGCGCAGACCCAGGTGACCGTCGAGGGCGGCGCCGCGGTGCAGGACCTCAACTGCTTCGCCGGCGACCTGGACAGCACGGTCGGCTGCACGCAGTTCTTCACCAACCACTCGCACGTTCAGGCGGAGTTCCGGCAGGAGAACCTGCAGCCCGGCGAGTACCTGACCATCGTGATCGGCTACCCGCCCGGCACGACGTCCGGCACTCCGGCGTACGACCAGCGGCACACGCTGGCGACGGCGTTCACGGTCAACGCCGTCACGGGTGCGACCCTGGTCGGCCTGCTCGTGCTGCTGCTCGGCGGCGTCGCCCTGCTGTACTCCACCCGCGGCCGGGACGCGCGCATCGTCAACAAGAAGGCGGCCGAGGGCGACCACGCGCCGCTCGACCACGGGGAGTTCTCGCCGCCGGACGGCGTGCGGCCCGGTCAGATCGGCACGCTCATCGACGAGCAGGCCGACGTCATCGACGTCACCGCCACGATCATCGATCTCGCGGTACGACGCTACCTGCTGATCGAGGAACTGCCCCGTGAGACGTACGGACGGCTCGACTGGCAGCTGCGGCGGCTGGACCGGCCGGCCGACGCGCTGATGCCGTACGAGCGGGTGCTCTACGACGCCCTGTTCGCCGGCCGCGACGTGATCCGGCTGTCGGAGCTGGGCGGCACGTTCGCGGACCAGCTCGCGGCGGTGCGCGGGGCCCTGTACGAGGACGTCGTACGGCAGGGGTGGTTCACGCGGCGGCCGGACTCCGAGCGCACCCGCTGGACCACCGCCGGCACCCTCCTCGCGGGTCTCGGCGTCATCGGCACGATCGCCCTGGCGCTGTACACGAACCTGGCACTCATCGGCCTGGCGCTGGTCATCGCGGGAGCGGCGCTGGCCATCGGCGGACAGTACATGCCCGCCAAGACCACGCGCGGGGCGACCGTACTGGCGCACACGCTGGGCTTTCGCGCGTACCTGTACCGCGGCGAGACGACCGACGCGCCGTCAGGCGACCGGGTCGCGATGTTCTCCCGCTACCTGCCGTACGCGGTGGTGTTCGACTCCGTGGCCCGCTGGGCCGGGACCGTCGCCGACGTCGGCGGCGAGGGCGAGCGGGCCGACAACCTCTACTGGTACGAGGGCCCGGCCGAGTGGGACCTGTCCAACTTCGCGGAGTCGATGCGGAGCTTCACGCTGGCGACGTCCGGTGCCATCTCGGCGTCACGGCAGTTCAGAACTCTGTCCTGACAGGTGAGTCAAAGGCCGGAAATGCCCGGCTTTGTGATGACCTTACCCGCGCATTGTGCGACGCGGATGGTGCACCGGGATACTGGAACTGTAGAGGATCACGAGAGAGCCGATAGCCGAAGTTTCTCGTGCCAATTCCCGGCAACCAAGGGAGACGATGTGCGAAAAAAGCTTAGCGCCGCCGCCGGCCTCGTCACCATAGCGACAGCCGGCGCCCTGATCGCGAGCACGCCCGCGTACGCCATGGAAGACATCGCCCCGATCACGCCCACCGCGACCGCCGGCATGGCCCCGGCCAGCGTTCAGCAGACGACGTCCACCAGCGCGCGAACAGTCGCCTCGGACCACCACCGGCGTCGTTACCGCCACCGCCGCCACCACCGGCGTCATCGTCGCCACTTCCGGCACCACCGGCACCACCGCCACTTCCACCGGTACTGACGCGGGGCGGTCACGGATTCGGCGAAGCCAGGGACAAGGGCCGGCGGAAATTCCATGGGTGTGAAAGGCGAACAACCATCGGCCCTGCCGCACCACTCGGGCGGTTGATCCCCTCCGACCGGGCGCCGGTTCATCACGGCGCCCGGATCACCTTGACAAGATGCCGGTGACTAAAAACCGACCGCGCGGATTTCGCCGACCACCGCGTCACCGCCGTGAACCGGCAGGGTGGACAGTTCGCCGAGCGCGCCGTCCACGCCCAGCGCCCGCAGCGTCGCCACCGTGACCGGCGTGCGGGCCCGCATCGCGCCGTCGTCGATCTTGATGGCGCCCGCGCGGCCGTCCGCGAGGGCGAACGCGTCGATGCCCTCCGCGCCGCACTTGACCAGCAGGCCCGGCACCGCGTCCATGAGGCGGCGCTCCTCACGATCGGTGCCCGACGTCCACTCCGGGTACGCCCGCATCGCGTCCGCGACCCGCCGTTCCGGCGTGGCGGACTCGGCGCGGACCAGGGCGTGGAACGCGCGGGCCAGCCCGGTCAGCCCGACCGCGAACAGCGGCGCCCCGCAGCCGTCGACGCCCGTGGCGACGATCTCTTCGCCGGTCAGCTCCGCCACCGTCTCACCCACCGCGACCTGCAACGGATGCTCCGGCGACAGGTACGACTCGGTGGGCCAGCCGTTGATCACGCAGGTCGCGAGCATCGCCGCGTGCTTGCCCGAGCAGTTCATCCTCAGCCGCGACCTCTCCCGTACGACGGCGAGCTCGATGTCGAGCGGCCACTGGGCCGGGCACCGCAGCGCGTCGGCGGTGAGGCCCGCCCCGGCGAGGATCTTCTGTGCCCCCTCGACGTGGAAGTCCTCACCCGAGTGACTGGCCGCCGCGAGCGCGAGCAGTTCGTTCTCCAGGCCGAGGCCGTGCCGCACCATCGCGACCGCCTGCAGCGGCTTGTTCGCCGACCGGGGGAAGACGGGTTCGTCCGGATCGCCGAGACTCAGCGCCGGGGCGCCGTCGGCGTCCAGAGCGATCACGGAGCCGCGATGCCGCGACTCCACGAAGCCGGAGCGTTCCACCTCGACGAGGACCGGATTCATCTGTTCTCGGCGCGGGGACCCCGGCGTTCGTGCCGGAGAGGAAGCGCCTCCTCCTTCCAGGATGGTGAAGCCACGGAAGAATGCCGGGTGGCCGTGTGCACCGTCACGGTCACGACAGGTTGATGCATGCGCCCTGCACCGGCCGTGACGAGCCGAACCGGCGGGCGGGTTCCACGCGGACCACGTCGCAGCCCTCGACATCGCCCACCGCGGCGTCGAGGGCCGGAGCGCAGTCGACCGTCCACACGCCGCCGCCTCCCTTCAGCCAGACGGGCCCGGAGAGCAGGCCACCGGCTTCGACCTTTCGTTGGCCTTCCCCCTTGACGGCCCCCGCCAGGGCCGTCGCGGCCTCAATGGCTGGGGCGTTCGCCGTGGCAGGACGATATTCGGGCGAGTCTCAGCCTATCCGCCCCGTCGGATCGGGATCACGGCGCGGGCGTCACCCGGTCTGGCGCCAGCGTGCCTGGTCCTCGCCCTCCTTGCGAACGCAGGTCATCGGCGTTCCCGCGCTCGTGACCCCCGTCGCGCCCTCCGGTGAGCAGAACGCCCCCGCCGTGACGACCCGAGGAGGCTCGGACGACGTCGGCCGGGTCGTGCTGGGGTGCGTCCGTGGCCGCTGGGGCGTCGACGTCGTGGCCGGTGTGTGCCGTGTCCCCGGATGCGACGGCACGTCCGGCGGCGACGTTCCGTCATGACCGTCGGCCGGACTCCACGGTGCCGTCTCACCCGGCACGGAGTGCCGGTGCGAGGCTCCGGACGAGGGTGTCGACGCGGGGAGGTCGTGCGCGGTCGCGGTCCCGTGCGTGACCATGCCCTGCAACGCGACGCCGCCCGCGACGACTCCGGCCACCAGCACGACCCCGGCGACGGCCAGCGGCCATTTCCGTCGCGATCGCTCGCCGTGCCGGAGCCCCGAGGGCGGCGGTGACGAATGATGGGGCCCGCGGGGGCCGGTGGGATATCGCTCCGGGTGCGCGGGGGCATACCGCTGCTCCGGCAGCGTGGACGGACGCGTCGAGGTGGGCCGGGGCGGCGGGTCCCCCTGCGGCGGCATGGCCCGCGTCTCTACGTCCTCCGCCGTGAGGGTCGTGCCGCCTCCCAGGGCCGCCACCGCCTCGACCAGCGCCGCGGCGCTCGGCCGCCGCGCCGGGTCCCGGTTCAGCGCCGGACGCAGGAGGGGCAGCAGCCATGGCGGAACCCCTTCCAGGTCCGCCCTGCCCTCCACGACGTTGAGGATGATGGACTGGAGATTGCCGGTCCCGTAGGGCGGGCGGCCGGTGGCGGCGAACGCGACGGTGACGGCCCAGGCGTGCACGTCCGTGGCGGGCGACGGCGGCCGGTCGTCGAAGACCTCCGGCGCCATGTACGCGGGGGTGCCGGTGACCATGCCGGTCTGGGTGAGCCGCGCGGAGTCGGCGGACTGCGCGATTCCGAAGTCGATGACGACCGGTTCGCCCCCGACCATCATCGTGTTGCTCGGTTTGAGGTCGCGGTGGACGACCCCGGCCTGGTGGATCGCCACGAGAGCCCTGGCCAGGCCCAGCGCGAGCCGTCGCAGCGCGTCCCCGCGCAACGGTCCGCCCTCGGCGACCACCTCGTCGAGCTGCCGGCCCTCGATGAAGCGCGTCACCACGAAGGGGCGGACGGCGGTCACGTCACCGTCGATGACCTCGGCCACGTGCGGGCTGCGCACCCGCCTCATCGTGTCGATCTCTCGTGCGAGCCGCTGCCGCGCCCTCGGGTCGGCCGCCAGCGCCGGCCTGAGCACCTTGATCGCGACATCCCGGCCGGCCGGGTCGACCGCGCGATAGACCACTCCCATACCGCCGGACCCGAGCCGGGTCAGCCGACGGTATGGTCCCAGCTTCTCCGGCGGAGCCTCTTCGTTGTTGACCATGGTCCGGATGACCCTACACAGAGTGGTCACCGACTCGCCCGGAGTGTTCGTTATGCGATCAATTTCAAGTTTCTTGCCGTTTGACGCAAATGACGTGCAACGTAACCAAACGTCACGATCCCTTGATGCCGAGGAACGACCGCGCCTCCACCGGCGACATCGGTGTCCGCTGAGCGATCTTCGTCAGAGTCACCGCACGGTCGACGAGCTGGGCGTTGGACGTCACCGGCTGCCCCTTGGCGTACGTCAGCGTGTCCTCCATGCCGACCCGCAGATGACCTCCGGCCGACAGGGCCGCGTACATCACCGGAAGGCTCGTACGGCCGATGCCCGTCGCCGACCACGTGGCACCCTCGGGCAGCGCCGCGACCGCGGCCACCAGCGACCGGGTGTCCCCCGGCATGCCGCCCGGCACGCCCATGACAAGGTCACAGTGGACGTGGCCGCCGTACGGCGCGCCGTAGGTGTCGAGCAGGCGATGCAGCGCGGCGACGTGACCGAGGTCGAACAGCTCGAACTCCGGCACGACCTCCCTGGCCTGCGTGAGCTGGTACAGCTCGGCCATGAACGGCCAGGGGTTCATGAACACGTCGTCGCCGAAGTTGACCGTGCCGCAGGTGAGCGAGCAGGCGTCCGGCAGGGCGTCGAGGACCTTCAGCCGGTGCTCGTACGGGTCGGTGACCGCTCCGCCGGTGGACAGCTGCACGATCAGGCCGGTGCTCTCTCGCAGGGCGGCCACCGTGTCGCGCAGCCGCGCCGGGTCGAGCGTCGGCCGGGCGTCGGCGTCGCGGATGTGGACGTGGATGACGGCCGCGCCGGACTCCTCGCACTCCTTCGCCGTCTGGACCAGCTCCTCGAGCGTCACCGGAAGCGCCGTCGCGGCGAGCTTGTCGGCCTCGGCGCCGGTGGGCGCAACGGTTATCAGTGTGCTGACCATGAACAACATGATTTCAAGCAGACGACCGGCTTGGCGAGAAAATCTTCGTAATTATCGCGGTGGGCGCGAATGAGGCAGAATGCGGTTCGTGCGAGCGGTGGTGCAGAGGGTGAGTCGGGCGAGCGTCTCCGTCGGCGGTGAGGTCGTGGGGGCGATCGACGAACCGGGCCTCATGGTCCTCGTCGGCGTGACCCACGACGACACGCCCGCGCACGCGGCCAGGCTCGCCGCCAAGCTCTGGGGTCTGCGCGTCTTCGACGGGCCGCAGGCCGAGGCGTCCTGCTCCGACCTCGGCGCGCCGCTCCTCGTGATCAGTCAGTTCACGCTGTACGGCGACACGCGCAAGGGCCGCCGGCCGTCCTGGATCGCCGCCGCGCCCGGGCCGGTCGCCGAACCGCTCGTCGACGAGGTCGTCGCGGCCCTGCGGCGCCTGGGCGCACGCGTCGAGACCGGCCGGTTCGGCGCCGACATGAAGGTCACGCTGACCAACGACGGCCCGATCACCCTCATCCTGGAGGTCTGAGCGGCCTCCCGCCGGTCAGAGGCTCACGATGCCGACCACGGCGGTGATGACGGTCACCAGGCTCGCGACCCCCGCGATCGTCAGGATGATCCGGTCGTTCTGCGCCAGCCGCGCGCGTACGTCGGGCGAGTAGACCACCACCCCGGTGTCCCGGTTCGGGTCCTGAGAGACGGCGCGGGCGAACGGGTTGGGCAGGCCGCTGGCACGCCATATCGCTTCGTTCTTCACCCGCTGGTGCGCGGACGAGCAGGCGAACAGCCGCCCGCGCACCGGCTCGTGGCAGGCGAACCCCTGCCGCGTCATCACCCGGCACACCGTCGGGTTCAGCGCGAACTCGTACACGCACCACATCAGCAGAGCCAGGAGCGCGAGCCGCCACGCGCTCATCAGCACGGACGCGATCAGTAGGGCGGCGATCGCCACCCACCAGATGTAGACGGGCTCCCGCCACCGACGCCGCCGTCGCCCCATGTTCCCTTTCCTCGCCGAGGTCGCCTGCGCACCATCCGGTGCACCATCCGACGAAGAGAACCTTCCCATGAGCGCCGCCCGTTATGATCTTGTTCTGCTGTGGTTTATCGGCATTATCGGCGACGAAGGTCAATCTTGGCGGTGGATCCGGTATCCGGCGAGACGATGACCTCCTGTGATGCGGCCACGCCCCCGGCGAGCAGCGTCTCCTCGACCGGAATGTTCCGTTTCACCATGCCGAGCGCGATCGGCCCGAACTCGTAGTGCCGGGCGGCGGAGCCGACGAACCCGACCGTACGCCCGCCGAACTCGATCGGGTCGCCGTGCGCGGGCAGGTGGTCGACGCTCCCGTCGAGGTGGAGGAAGACCAGGCGGCGCGGCGGACGACCGAGGTTCTGCACCCGTGCGACCGTCTCCTGGCCCCGGTAGCAGCCCTTGTCGAGGTGCACGGCGACGTCGATCCAGCCGGCCTCGTGCGGGATGGTGCGGTGGTCGGTGTCCAGGCCGAACCGCGGTCGGTGCGCGGCGATCCGCAGCGCCTCATACGCCCACAGGCCGGCGAGACGCGCGTGCCAGTCACGTTCGAGCGTGTTGCGCGGCACGATCAGGCCGTCCGTCGTGACGAGCGCGTCCTCGGGCGGCGCGACGCCGGCGAGCGTGACCACGGCGTACGAGGCGGTCTCGTCGGTGACCTCGACGCGCATCAGGAACCGCATGCGGTCGAGGAACTCCGCGAGCCCCGCGGCCGTGCCGGGCTCGACGTGCGCCCAGACCGCCTCGCCGTCGTCGACCAGGGCCATGTGGTGCTCAACATGGCCGTGGGGGCTGAGCAGGAGCGCTTCGACGGGCGTGTGCGGGGCCAGCGCCTCGAGGTGCTGACTGGTGAGACTGTGCAGGAACCGCAGCCGGTCGGCGCCGGCCACGCGTACGACGCCACGGTTGCTGCGGTCGACCACGGCGGCACCCGTCGCGAGCGCCCGTTGCTCGGCGGAGGGTTCGCCGTAGTGCGCCGCGACCTGCGCGTCGGGTGAATCGGCCGGTACGGCCCCGGGGGTGCTCAGCAGCGGGCTTTCCATACCCGAAAGACTACGTCTTGCGGCAGTCGCGGCAGCGCCCGTAGACGGTGAGGTGCTGCACGTCGGTCTCGAAGCCGAAGTCGTCCTCCAGCCGCTCGACCAGACCGTCCGCCACGGAGGGGTCCACGTCGTAGACCGCCTCGCATCCGCGGCACACCAGGTGAACGTGCTCGGCCTCGGCGGCGAGATGGTACGTCGGCGGCTTGTGCCCCAGATGGGTGTGCTTGACCAGGTCGAGCTGCTCAAGCAGTTCGAGCGTGCGGTAGATCGTGGAGATGTTGACCCCGCGCGCGGTGCGCTGCACCTCGGCGCAGATCTCCTCCGGAGTCGCGTGACTCAGCGCCGTCACCGCCTCCAGCACAAGCTGGCGCTGGGGCGTCACGCGGTAGCCCCGCGCTCGCAGCTCCTTATGCCAGAGTTCCGTCACGGCTCGAGTCTATGCCGCCGCTCCGGACTGATACCGGCCGAAAACCCACTTGCTTCGGTGCGCACGCTGATCTAGCGTGCGGGATAAGCGGGAAAGGAGGTGGTCCGAAAGTATGCATAGTACGAGGACTCGTGAGGTGGCTGTCCGCTAGTCGCCGTCCCGCCTACGCCTCCTCATCGGAGGTAGGCAACCGGCCGAGGACGCGGCCGGCGAATTCCAGGCAGACACCCGACCCCCGTGGCCGGTCGACCCAGTCCTGTCGACCCCTGCTCCGGCAGGAGCAGCCCGGGGGTCGTTTCATGCCCGCCTTCTTTCAGCCCCTGTACGCCGACGCCCCAGGCCCGAGAACAGGGCCCGAGAACAGGGCCCGAGAACAGGGCCCGAGAACAGGGCCCGAGAACAGGGCCCGAGAACAGGGCCCGAGAACAGGGCCCGAGAACAGGGCCCGCCCTCCCTGGGGGGCCACCCCACTTCCATTGTCCAGCCAGCGCATCGGCTCAGGGAAGGCTTCGCGTGGCCTGTGGATGACTCGAGGTCGGCCTCCCCATGCGGCCGGTCTCCGTTGCGCGGCTTACGCGACGCGTTTGAGCTGCGCGGACAGGTGGGACTGCAGGCTCTGGCCCTCCGCCGCCATGTCGTAGGCGTACCCGAGGTCCTCGCCGATGAGGCCGTACAGGCGGTGGCCTGCCGTGTACTCCTTGGCGGTCTCGGTGCGGGCGACCACGTCGGTGCGCAGTTCGACCCGCGTGCCGATCACCTCGCCGATGTAGATCTCGGCGATGCCGGTCGGGTGCGCCAGCACCAGCTCGATCCGTCCGCCCGAGTGGGCGCGCCAGTAACCGCTCTCCTGCGCCAGCGGTGCGCCGAGGTTGCCCTCGTCGTCAAGGCGCCACGTGCGGCTGGTGTAAGTGAGGTAGGGCTTGCCGATATGACGGAACGAGATCTCCTGCCCGAAGCGGAAGCTCTCGATATTGGGGTAACCACCGACCCCCGCGCCCTCCCAGTCTCCGAGGAGGAACTTCAGCGGCTCGAGGTCGGGGTGCAGCTCAGGCTCCATGTACGGCCAGCGTAGTCGGGTTTGCGCGCGATAGCCTGATCAAATCCGCGATCAGGACTTCACCGGTGAACTGAACCGATCCGGTCGGCGTCACGTCTGATCTTCCTAAGGTCGAGGAGGACAACGGTTGTACGCGCTCATGACTTTGCTGTCCGCCGGGCTCGAGGCGAGTGCCGGCGTGGTGTCGAAGAAGGTCGGCACGGCACGTCGGCGACGGGTGATCCACAAGGCCGAGCCGATCACCGGTGACACCACGGGCCTGCGTGAGATCGATGGGCGCGTCACGGCGGGGCCGGGCGGCCCGACCAGTGCGCCGCTGTCCGGCCGCGCCTGTGCCTGGTACGCGGTCACGGTGTACGAGCGCTACCGCGCGTGGCGGCCCGGCCCGCTCGGCCCGACCGACGTCATCCGTGACGTCCGGGTCGCCCAGCGGTTCAGCGGCCCTCTGCACGTGACCGGCGCCACCGCGGCCGTACGCGTCGATCCGCGCGGTGCCGCTCTGGAGCTCGGCGACCCGGTGTTCTCCGAGTTCGAGGACAATCCGAGCGGCGCGCTCGCCGCCCGCCTCACCGCGATGCTCGGCGACCGGCTGCGCCCCCGGCACCGCGACCGCACCGTCGGTTTCCTCGTCGAGGAGCACGTCGTCGCCGTCGACGATCCGGTGTACGTCGTCGGCCAGGCGCGTACGGAGCTCGGTGACCTGGTGATCGGCAAGCCTTCGATGCAGCCGTTCATCATCACGCGCACCTCGGCGATGCGGGTCGCCACCGGACAGGACTAGTCTGCCGGATATGACACGATCACTCGTGATCAAGGTGACGGCGGGCGCAGAGGCGCCCGAACGATGCAACCAGGCCTTTACGGTCGCGGCGGCCGCCGTGGCGAGCGGGGTGAGGGTGTCTCTCTGGCTGACCGGAGAGTCGTCGTGGTTCGCCCTGCCCGGCCGGGCCAAGGAGTTCGAGCTCCCGCACGCGACCCCGTTGGAGGACCTGCTCGGCATCCTGCTCTCCTCCGCCCAGGTCACGGTCTGCACCCAGTGCGCCGCGCGACGCGACATCACCGACGACGAGGTGCTGCCGGGCGTCCGCATCGCGGGCGCCCCGACGTTCGTCGAAGAGATCACCACCGAGGGCGTGCAGGCGCTCGTCTACTGACGCGGAGCGCACCCGGCCGGGGCCGCGTGCCACAGTCCGGCGTGCCCGCGCCGGGCCGCCTCTTCGGCGTCGCGCAGGACGGCCGCGCGCCCGGTGTCCGGTGGCACGGCGAGGGCCCGTGCGAACCCGATCCGTACGAGTGCGGCGTTGACGAAGACGCCTCGGCCCGTCCATAGGTAGAGCAGCCGTCGCCCGTACCGGTCGCGCGGCCGGACGTC
>NZ_JBHLZP010000047.1:0-27414 GCF_042429965.1 Actinoallomurus acaciae | reverse complement strand
CGGCCGAGGCGCTGGTCGCCGACCTGAACGGCCCCGCCGCCCGCCCGATGGGCGCGTCCTGGTGCCAGGGCATGTCCGGCATCGCGAGCGCCCTCCTCCACGCCGCGCGCGCCTACGACGACGAGCGGTACCTGGCCCTGGCCGAGCGGGGCGTCCGCGCCTGCCTCGCGCTCGCGCCGCGAGCGTGGGTCACCTCGCAGTGCTGCGGGCTCGCCGGAATCGGCGAGGCGCTCATCGACGCCGCGATGGCGACGGGCGACCCCGCGTACTGGCAGGGCGCCGAGGAGATCGCGGGCCTGATGCTCACCCGGGCCGGCGGACCACCGGCCGCACCGCTCTTCCCCGGCAACGACCTGGACACGGCGGCGTTCACCTGGGGAACCGGCACCGGGGGCGTGCTGTCGTTCCTCCGCCGCCTCGACCGCCGTGACGGCGCCCGCCTGTGGACGCCCGGCTGGTGCCTCCCCGTCTGATCTGTGTGGGAAAGTTGGGATCTCTGATACTCCTGGCGTCCGAATTGGCCTATGCTTTACAGACGGGTTTACGCCAGTAGGCGAGAGGAAAACGGCTGTGAGTAAGGCTGCTGACGGCGGTCCACCAGACGGCGCCTCAGACGACCGGCTCATGGCCAGACCCTCGGACAATCTGCGTACGGATGTGGCGCACGGCGCGCGTATCTACGACTACATCCTCGGTGGTAAGGACAACTACGCCGCCGATCGCGCCGCGGGTGACGCCACGCTGCAAGTATGGCCGGCACTGCGGATTCACATGCAGGCCAACCGCAGCTTCATGCATCGCGTGGTCCGTTACCTGGCCGCGGAAAAGGGCATTCGCCAGTTCCTCGACATCGGCACCGGCATACCCACCTCGCCCAACTTCCACGAGGTGGCCCAGGAGATCGCGCCCGAATCGCGGGTGGTCTACGTCGACAACGATCCCATCGTTCTCGTCCACGCCCGCGCGTTGATGAACAGCACCCGCGAGGGCAGGACCGCGTACATCCAGGCGGATATGCGTGAGCCGGAGAAAATCATCTCCGCGCCCGAACTCCTGGACACCCTCGACCTGACTCGGCCGATCGGCCTGACGCTGATCGCCATGGTGCACTTCCTCGAGGACGACGAGGAGGCGTATCGGGTGGTGCGGAGGATGGTGGACATCCTGCCGCCGGGCAGCTACTTCGCGGCCGCCATCGCCACCGACGACTTCGCCCCTGAAGTGCTGGGAAGGGTCCAGGAGATCTACCACGCGCACGGCGAGGCCCTTCGCTGGCGCAGCCTGGCACAGGCGGAGAGGTTCTTCGAGGGCCTCGAACTCGAGGATCCCGGCGTGGTGCAGATCCACAAGTGGCACCCCGACTCGACCCACATCGGGCGTGTCAACGACGCGGACATCGCCATGTACGGAGCCATCGCCCGCAAGCCCTGAAAGCGACCTCACCGCCGGGCCGCTGCCGGGAGAATTCGCTGGCGATCCGGGGACCCGAGGACCACCATGGCCAGAGTGAGCGACCAACCTGGGCGGTGGAGTCAGGCGAACATCTACCCGGACATGTGGGTGGACCCGGATGAGGATCCCCGCGACAACGCCGGGGCGAGTCCGGACGGCGAGCCGGCGACGCTGCGGGACTACCTGACGAACTATCGGCTGACCCTGCTGATGAAATGCGAGGGCCTCGACCCGGAACAGCTGGCCCGGCGGTCGGTGCCGCCGTCGACGATGTCCCTGCTCGGCCTGCTCCGGCACCTCGCCGAGGTGGAGCGGGACTGGCGCGGCTGGATCCTGCCCGGCGACCCTCCACCGAGGCTGTACGGTGCGCGCGACGCCGACTTCGACGGCGCGGTCGCCGAGCAGGCGGTCGTCGACGCCGCCCATGCCGACCTGGCCCGTGAGCAGGCGGCCACCGACGCCGTGCTGGCCGAGCATCCGGACCTGAGCGAGCGTGTGGGCAGGGACGCCATCGCCGTCCGCGAGCTGCTGGTGCACCGGATCGAGGAGTACGCCCGGCACTGCGGCCACGCGGACCTGCTGCGCGAGTGCCTCGACGGCCGCGTGGGCCAGTGACGGGCCGGGGACGCGGATGAGGGCGAGATCTTGGCACGCCTAAGATCGGCGTCATGAGCGTGTCGCTGCCGCTGCGGGATCGAAAGATCGACGTCTTCTTCGCGGTGCTGTTCTCGGCCTTCACGGTGACGTCGCTGATCAGCGACCTGCTCCCGACCGTGGGCGTGAACTTCTCGCGGCCGACCGGCAACTTCTTCGTCGACTCCAACTACTGGTACGCCCACGACGCCGACCCGCTGTTCATGCACCCGCCGGACTGGATGCGGATCGTCACCGGGCTGTCGGCGTTCGTGTACATGCCGTTCTACGTGGTGCTCGTGTACGCCCTGGTGACCGGGAGAAACTGGATCCAGCTGCCGGCGGTGGTGTACGCCACGATGATCGTCACACTGACCGGGATCGTCGTGTTCGGCGTCGAGTTCTTCGGCGACCCGGCCACGCGCACCGGCAACCCGGTGAAGTTCCTCGTGTTCAACCTGCCGTACGTCGTGGTGCCGCTCCTCCTGCTCATCCGAATGCGCGCGGCGCGGCCGTTCACCCGCCGTTTCTGACTCGATCCCCCTGGCCGGCGGGACGGTGGATCGGCCCGTGGGAGTCCTCGCAGTGCTCTGGTTCGATGCCGCCCGCCGCCGGCGCGTGGTCGACCTGGAGCGTCGTGTGGGTGATCTGGTAGGCCTCGGCGAGGACGGCCTCCAGATCGGCGCGTACGGCGTGGCAGTCCTCGCCGTCGGCGACCAAGACGTGGGCGGAGGCGGCCGGCAGGCCGGAGGTGATCTGCCAGATGTGCAGGTCGTGGATCTCGGCTACGTACGGGCGGGCGGCCAGGGCTCGGCCGATCGCCTCGGGTGCGAGTCCGGCGGGAGCGGCCTCGAGGAAGATCCGCCCGGATTCGCGGACGAGTCCGTAGCCGGCCTTGAGCATGAGGGCGACGACGACGAGGGAGGCGATCGCGTCGGCGCGGGCGAATCCGGTGAACACCATGGCCAGGCCGGCGACGGCCGTGGCGATGAACGCGTACAGGTCGGTGAGGATGTGCTGGAAGGCACCGTCGACGTTGAGGCTGGTGCGGTTCGCACGCGAGATCATCCACGCGGCGCCGACGTTGATCACGATACCGACCAGAGCGGTCGCCAGCACGAGTCCGCCGGTGACCTCTGGCGGCTCGACCAGGCGCCGGACCGCCTCGTAGGCCAGCCATACCGACAAGAGCAACAGGCTGAGCCCGTTGGCCTGGGCGGAGAGGATCTCGGTGCGCTTCAGCCCGTACGTGTAGTTCCCGCGTGCGGGTCTGGCGGCGAGCCGCATCGCGACGAGGGCCAGCACGATCGAGGCGGCGTCGGTGAGCATGTGCGCCGCGTCGGAGAGCAGTGCCAGGGAGTGCGCGATCAGGCCGACGACCACCTCACCCGCCATGTAGGCGACGATCAGCGTGAGAGCGCCCGCCAGCCACCGCTGGTCGGCGTCCGCGCTCACGCCGTGGGAGTGCCCGGCGTGTCCGCCGCCGGCGTTGTCCTGCTCATCGTGAGCGTGGGAGGTGCCGTGCGGATCATGGCTGGTCATGTCGATGTCTCCACGGGAGGGGCGGTGTCACGGGCGGGCGGCGGCCGAGCGTGAGGTCGGGCGTCCGCGGCGGGCATCAGTGGCCGGTGCCGCCGCGCTCGGTGGGTCTCCTACACGGTATAGGAGCCCTCGGTGCGAACCTCGCTCGGCAAAAGAGCGGGATCGCGTCGGCCCAGGCGGCACGGACCACCACCGGGACGATGATCGAGAGCGCGATCGCCATTCGGCTCAGCAGGCGGACATGCGCTCCCTGCTGCGTCATGCCGCCTTCGAGACGGGCCAGGCGCCGCGCGAGTACGGACCGGTCGGCCGGGCCGGGCGAGTCCCCCGGCCGGGTACGGCGACAGGGCGCGTTTCCGCAGGGCGGCGACGACGTCCGGACCGGTGCGTCGGGCCGCTTCGTCGTCGGCGACCATCTCGGTCAGTGGCGGCAGGTGGTCGCGCGCCGGGCGGAAGCTGGGCAGCCAGGCGAGGGCCGTGCCCGCGGCGTCGACGAGAGTGGGGATCAGGTGATGGCGCCTGCCGAGGTGGGTGCGTTCGTGGCTGAGGACGGCCCGCAGTTGGGCCGCGTTGAGCCGGCGGAGCGCGCCGCCGCTCATCACGATCTGCCGTTCACGCTCGGGCAGGCAGTACACGACGGACATGAGGCGGACGTCGGGGAGATCGTGGGACGGGCCGGTCACGAGGCCGAGCGCCTCGCGGTGACGCCGGCGTCGCGCGACGGTGCGGCGGCAGCGCCTGGTCGCGACCAGGGTGAAGGCGATCGCCGCGGCCGGCGGGAGGACGCTCACCAGGGAGGTCGTGCCGCCGCTCGGGTGTTCGTGGTGCTTCAGGTAGTGCGGCAGCCACTCGATCACGTGATGGCCCAGACCGGGTCGGCCGAACAGTGCGGTGGCCACGAGCCCGGTCAGCGCGGCGAGCGTTCCGGCCAGTACGCCGAGCCAGGCCGCGATCGCCGCGCCCGGCAGCCGGAGCGGCCGGCGGCTGCGCGCCGGCACGGGGCCGGCCGCGCCTCCGAGCAGGACAACGATCGTCGCCAGTGCGGCCATGGAGATCATCGTTCGTCACCTCCCGCCGATGGCGGGCGCGAGCGTTGCGCCAGTTCGAGCAGCAGCCGGTGGGCGTCCCGCGGGTCGATGGTCTCGGCGAACCGCGCCAGGGCCGGTCCTCGATCGTCCACCCCGGCCAGCGCCTCGACCATGACCTCGGCGACGTGTTCCTCACGGCTCCGCGTCGGTGCGTAACGGTAGGCGTTGCGGTCCAGGGTCCGGACGAGGAATCCCTTGTGGACCAGCCGGTCGGCGACGGTCTGCACGGTGGTGTAGGCCGACGGCCTGTCCGCCTTGGCGTTGACCCGTTCCATCAGGGCGCGGACGAGCAGGGGTTCGCCGACGTCCCAGAGCGCCTCCATGATCGCGCGTTCCAACGGGCCCGCGATCGCCATCGGTACCCCCCGTTCCGGCCGGACCGCCCCACAGGCTGCCGTGTCTCCTACGGATTTTAGGACTTCGCGGTCGTCGCTCCGGGCCGTTCGGGCCTGCGGCGGCGGGTGACATCACGCTCACTGGGGGGCTTCAGGAGAGCCATCCCCGAGGTCATGGTCACTACATGAAGTAGGAGGGCCCGACGGTTCCACGAGGTGTATCTGCCGCAGGGAATCGGGGCGATGAACGCCGTCGAGCACGGCCGGGGTCCCGACCACGGGGCCTGGATCGCGGCCGGGCTGGTGTCGGTGTCCAGCCTCGCGGGGGGCGTGGCCGGCCCGGCGCGACTCCACCCGCGTGATCGTGTGGCCGCCGATCGCATCGGCGACGATGCTGGTGATCGCGATGATCGACCTTCTGCCGGAGACGGGTCTGCCCTGGTGGGCGATTGGCATCGCCGCCGCGGTCGGCTTCGCCGTGATCACCTGCTTCACGCAGGGGCTGCGGCTGCGAGGCGGACACGGTCCGGGCGGCGGGCCGGCCCGCGCCGGGCCGCCACCGCCGCCGGAGACAGACGGTCGACACGGCGTTGTTCGGCGGCGTGGGGACGGCCGTGGCGCTGACCGCGCACCGGGCGATCGAGGGTGCGACCCTGGCCCTCACCGCCTCTGTCGTGGTCGTCATCGCGCTCATGGTGCACTCGGCGAGCGTCGGTGCGCTCACCATCGGTGCGCTGATCGTGGCGGCTCACACGAGCGAGGACTCACATCCGGTGCGCCTGGCCCCAGCACCGGCGCGGAGTCCGTCGCGGCCGTCCGGTGCTCCAGGGCGAGGCCGATCGGAGAACCGCCTCCGACCGCGGTCGCTCGTACCAGGGCAGGTATCCGGCGGAGCCGGTCCGCCGCGCACACCGAAAGAAAGGGACACCGCCCGGTCAGGCCGAGGAGCGGGGGCGGTCAGTCAACGCACGGTATGCCGCCCCCGGCGACGGCGCCGCCCTGGGCTCCATCAGTGGGGATGGGGGCCGCCCGGACGCTCTTCGGACGACCGTGACTCGACGAGATGTCGGGCATCGTGGCGTTCTCGCCGAGGTCGACCCGGACGTGGCCGGGAGGAACGCTCGGGCCCGGACGGGCGGTCGCACCGAGGACATCGGCGATCTTGCCGGCCGAGGCCTTGGCGCCGTTGCCGTAGCGGACGATGGTGTGGGCGCGTGTCCTGGCGTTGCCGACGTCGCCCTTCGCGTAGCCGAGGGCGGCGAGGCGGCCGGCGACGCGGGTCGCCAGACCGGCGGTCGCTCCGCCGTTGAGCACATCGACCGTCGGTGGCGGGGTGGAGGTTTCGGGGCTGGGGGAGGTGCCCCCGGCGTGCCCGTGGGGAGCGAACGCGGCCTGAGTGATCGCCTTGATCCTGACCGGGTCGATGACGTTGACGGACTGGCCGTGGACGAGTGCGTAGCGTTCGATCGGCAGGGTGTGGAACTCGACGTTCCCGCCGGTCAGGCTGCGGGCCTGTCGTGCGAAGCCGAGGACGTCCCAGCCGGCGTCGAGCACGACGTCCTTCCGGGCGACGTTCAGGAGGCTCCGCATCTTGCTCAGGTCGGTGAAGGCGCCCTGGGTGCGTAGCTCGTGGGTCACGGAGGACAGGAACGCCTGCTGGCGGTGGGTGCGATCCAGGTCGCCGTTGGTCAGGCCGTGGCGCTGGCGTACGAAGGCCAGCGCCTGGGAGCCGTTCAGGTGCTGACGGCCGGCCGGGAAGTTCGCGCCGGAGTAGGAGTCCTTCACCGGATGGTTCAGGCAGACGTCGACGCCGCCGAGCGCGGTGGCCAGGTCATAGAAACCGGCGAGATTGATCTCGGCGAAGTGGTCGATCGGTACGCCGGTGAGGTTGCGGACCGTCGCGATGGTGGCTCTGCGCGCCGCCTCGCGGCCCTGGTGCTCCAGCGCGCTGCCGTGCACGCCCTGCTTGGACAGGGTGATCTCTTCGTAGTACTTGGTCAGCCCGTACGCCTCCTTGATCTTGCCGCGCCGTTGCGGTCCGAGCGCGTCGGCGTAGCTGACGTAGTCGTCGCGGGGGATGGAGAACGCGGTGGCCCTGCTGCCGTCGCCGGGCACGTGCACGAGGATGAGGGTGTTGGTGTTGTATCCGCCGACCCCGTTGTCGACGCCGCGTCTGCTTCCGGCGTGCAGCTGTTTGAGGATCGCCGCGGGAAGGTCGTTGCCGTTCTGGTCTTTGCGGCTGTCCAGCCCGATGAGCAGGATGTTGGCCGCGCTGCCCGTCGATCTCGGGCCCTGGATGGCGTGTGAGGATCCGAGGTCGCGCAGGTCGCTGAGGAGCAGAGAGCCGATCGCGCCGGCCAGGAGCACCAGCGTGGAGGCCGCGCCGGTCAGCGCGTAGCCGATGAGCGCTCCGCGGCCGCCCCGGCGTGGCGCGGCCGGCTCGCGGCGATGTCCGGCGGCCGCCCGCGTCCGGTGTCGCCGCCGTGGTCGTCCGGCCGACGTTTCACGCCCGCTCCCGTTCTCACCCACCATTGCTCCCCCGAACACCAGCTGTGAGTTTGGTCGCCTGTCACAGGCGGTGCACTGCCATCCATGTCCGATCGAGAAAGTCGAAGGCAACGAGTACGACGTTGAAAGACCAAAACATGATGGTCGTACGGGCGTTACGTTGCCTGCTCATGCGCTCATGCGAACTTCACGGACGTGTGCGGGCGCCGGGGTGAGGGACCTCAGGTCGCCGTGGAAACGAAGTCTCTCCTACACTTGTGCAAGTCTACAACTGTTGGTGGGCGGGCGCCGGTCCGACGCGGGAGCTTGAGCCGTCCGCGCACCGTAGAGGAAGGCGGGTGGGTCCCGACCGTGTTCGACATCGGGTTGGAAAAACTCGCGCTGCTCCTGTTGCTGGCGCTGGTCATCTTCGGTCCTGACCGGTTGCCGCACGTCGCCCGTCAGGCGGCGGAGACGCTGCGCCGGCTGCGTGAGCTGGCCTACGACGCCACAAGCGAGATCAAGACGGGGCTCGGCCCGGAGTACGCCGACCTCGATCTCGCCGATCTTCATCCGCGCCGGTTCGTGCGCAAGCATCTGCTCGACGCTCTCGATGACGATCGCCATCCCCGCGATGACGAGCCCCTTCTCGCGTACGGCGAGCGCCCGCCCTACGACGCGGAGGCCACCTGAGACGGTGTGCCGACCGGGCTCCTCATCCGCAGATGTCCTTGAGCGACGTCGAGCCGCCCGCGGATGATCCGCCGGTGCCCGACGCGGTCTTCTTCTTGCCGCCGGTCGTCGTCGGTTTCGGTGTCGGAGGCTTCTCGCTGTCGGCGATCCCCGCACGCGTCACCTGGCGCATGACCTGGATCTCGGGCTCGTAGACGTGGAACCCGGTCAGTTTGTAGGGGTTGAACGGGATGCTGTGCAGGCTGGATCCCTTTTTGATCGAACCGGACAGCGTGACCAGGGCGGGAAGCAACTCGGCCGGAATGTTCGTGTCGACGGTGCCCTTCGCGGCCTCGGCGAGTTTCTCGAAGCGGGTGAGGATCTTCTGTGGGTTGGCCTGCTCGGCGATGTCCTTGAGCAGGCACTTCTGCCGATCCATCCGGTGAAAGTCATCGTCGGCGTGCCGGGACCGGCCGAACCACAGGGCCTTCTCCCCGTTCAGCCTCTGCCTCCCCGGCTCCAGGTAGCCCGTCGCCGGGCGCAGGTGATGCGGATCATCGTCGCCGCCGATCGGAAGCCGCTTGGTGACGTTGACGACGACCCCGCCCATCGCGTCGACGATGTCCTTGAAACCGTCGAGGTTGACGAGGATGTAGTAGTCGATCTTCAGGCCGAGGAGGTTGCCGATGACCTCTTCGGTCAGATGCGGGCCCCGCTGCCCCTTGGGCTGTCCGGGCTCCAGTTCCGGGTGCGTCTCGGCGGCCTGGTACAGCTCGTTCAACAGCCCCTGGTCGCCGGGGTAGCCGGTGTACCCCGCCGGCCAGCGGGTGCGCAGTCGCGCGGGCATCGGGAACTTCTGCAGGCTGCGCGGCAGGCTGAACAGCACCGTGTTGCCGTTGTGGGTGTCGATGCTGGCGACCGTCATGCTGTCGGGGCGGACGCCGCTGCGGTCCGCGCCGCCGTCCCCGCCCAGGAGCAGCACGTTCAGCCGGGGTTTGTCCTTCCATGGGTCGGCGGTGTTGATCTTCGGTCCGTTGCCGTCTCCATGGAAGATCGATCCGAGCGTGTCCCGCAGCACGTACGTGGCGTTGGCGGCGTACACCAGCGGTGTGCACAGCATCACGACGAGCACGGTGACCAGCGTCCCCGCGGTCACCCGGATCGCCGCGGGAAGCCCGGCCGGGCGGAGGATGAGATACGAGCGCAACACCACGCCCCCCCAGAAGACCGCGAGCAGCACGATGCCGATCGTGATCACGTTCAGCCACGTCCGCTGGACGGCGATCCGCTTCAACTCCTCCTGGAAGCCCAGTCCCAGCACGGCCAGCGCCCCGGACAGGGCGGCGAACAGGCCCATCAGCAGGAACCCGGCCGCCCGGCGGCCCGCCCAGATGTGCGCGATGCCCCACACCAGTGCCGAGGCGACCGTCAGCCCCAGCGCCCGCCACAGGCCCGCCACAGAGCCGGCGTTCGACCTGCCGGGTCGCTGATGTGCTCGCATGCGATCTCCTGTCGGATCACCCGCTCCGTCGGGACGCGGCACAGCGTATGCCAGTTTGTTGTGCCACTTGTACAAGTTGGCAACTATTCGAGTGTGTGATCCAGATGACGTATGCGGGGCGGCTTGCCGGCATCCGCCGTCGGTACGGTGGGCGGCACGCAGGGCTAGGATTCGATACTTGTACGGCGCGACAACTGTTCGCGTGGGGCGCGGAGCCACCCGCTCTCCCGGCCCGCGACAACGTGTGGAGGTAGCGGTGGCGGACACCAGCGTCGGCGCACCGGCGTCCCTGCCACCTGAGCTGCTTCAGGACATGGCGGCCACGTTCGGGTTGCTGTCCTCGACCATGCGGCTGCACATCGTGTGGGTGCTCGCGCACGGCGACCGCGATGTCGGCACCATCGCCGCGCAGGTGGGCGGCACCGTCCCGACGGTCAGTCATCATCTGGCGAAGTTGAAGCTCGCCGGGCTGGTCCGGTCACGCCGGGAGGGGCGTCACCAGGTGTACCTGGTCGACGATCCGCACATCGTGACGATCGTGCGGCAGATGGTCGACCGGATGCGTGACTCGTCCACGGGCTCGAGGCGCCACCGTGGCGTGGGCGCCTGACCCGTTCAGCGCCGCTGCCGTACCCGCGCCGGACGGGGCGGACCGCTCCCGCCTGCCACAGGTGCGTGGCCGGCTGGCGGAGTACGCGTCGATGCCGATGCTGCAGGTGCTGCGGCGGCTGGAGACCGGGCCGCGAGGCCTGACCGAGGAGCAGGCCCAAACCCGTCTGGTACGCCATGGCGAGAACGTCATCGCCGGCTCCGGCGCACCGGGCCGGGGCGCGCGGTTGCTGCGTGCGGCGACGAATCCGTTCGTGCTGATCCTGCTCGCGCTCGGCGGCGTGTCCGCCGCCCTGGGCGCGTTCGGCGCGGCGATGGTGATCAGCGTGATGGTGCTGGTCAGCTGCTGGTTGCAGGTTCGCCAAGAACACGGCTTCGACCAGGTCGCGGCCACCTTGCGGGCGATGGTGAGTACGACGGTCACCGTCGTCCGCCGCGCCCGGGCGCAGGCGTCGCCGCTGGCGCGAGAGACCCCGATCGACGAACTCGTCCCCGGCGACGTCGTCAACCTGGCGCCCGGCGACATGGTCCCGGCGGACCTGCGGCTGCTGCGGTCGGTGGGCCTGTCGCTGGACCAGGCCGTGCTGACCGGCGAGTCCCTGCCGGTCGCCAAGCGCGCCGCCCCTGATGAGGCGGCCGTGCCGGGCTCCGGAGGGGAAGGTGATCTGGGCACCTTCGACTGCCCCTGGCTGTGCTTCATGGGCAGCACGGTCGCGACCGGCACCGGGACCGCCGTCGTGGTCGCGACCGGGGCATCGACCTACTTCGGCGCGATGCACGCCCGGCTGCCGGCCCGGCGCGCCGAGACCGCCTTCGACCGCGGGGTGAAGGGCGTGTCGCGCGCGCTGATCGGCTTGATGCTCGTGTGCGTGCCGCTGGTGTTCGTGGTGAACGCGGCCGTGCACGGTCTGCGGTCCGCGGCGCTGTGGTTCGCGATCTCCGTCGCGGTCGGCCTGACGCCGGAGATGCTGCCGGTGATGGTCAGCACGGCGCTGGCCCGGGGCGCCAAGGTGAGCGCTCGCCGGAAGGTGATCATCAAGCGGCTGCCGGCCCTGCACAACCTCGGCGCGGTCGACGTGCTGTGCGTGGACAAGACCGGCACGCTGACCCGCGACCGGATCGCGGTCGACTGCCACTTCGACCCCGAGGGTCATCCGGATCCCGAGGTGCTGCGCTGGGCGGCCCTCAACAGCATGTGGGCCGCGCAGGACGATGGGGCGATGCTCGTCAACGAGCTGGACGAGGCGCTGCTGACCCACGCCGAGCACGAGGGCGTCCCCCTCGACGGCTGCTCCGGGGGCGGCGTGATCCCCTTCGATCCCGTCCGCCGGCGCGGCAGCGTCGTCGTACGGACCGGGCTGGGCACCGAGACGCTGATCACCAAGGGCGCCGTCGAGCAGGTCCTGGACTGCTGTACCCGGTTGCGGACCCGGCACGGGGACGTGCCGCTGACCGAGGCGGACCGCGACCGGCTGCGTGCGCTCACCGACCGGCACGCCGCCGACGGCGTCCGGGTGCTCGCGGTCGCCGTGGCCGACCAGCCGATACGGATCGGTGGTTACCGCCCCGCGGATGAGCAGGACCTGACGCTCGTGGGGTTCGTCGGTTTCCGCGACCACCCCCGTTCCTCCGCGGCGGCGGCCATCGCGGCGCTGGCCGAGCGCGGCGTCGCCGTGAAGGTCCTCACCGGGGACCACCCGCTGGTCGCGGCGCGGATCTGCCGCGACGCCGGCATCGATCCCGGCCGCATCGTGCTCGGCGAGGACATCACCGCCTCAGGCGACGCCGAACTGCGCGAACTCGCCGAGCGGGCCACCGTGTTCGCGCGTGTCGACCCGGAGCAGAAGGCCCGCATCGTCCGCGCGCTGCGGGCGGACGGTCACACGGTGGGATTCCTCGGCGACGGTGTCAACGACGCGATGGCACTGCGCGACGCGGACGTCGGGATAACGGTCGAGAGCGCCGTCGGCATCGCCCGCGAATCCGCCGACGTCGTGCTGTTGCACGGTGACCTGGACGCCGTGGCCGAGGCCGTGACCGACGGCCGGCGTACCTTCGGCAACATCGCCAAGTATCTGGAGATCACCATCTCCTCCAACTTCGGCAACGTCCTGTCGATGCTGGCGGCCAGCGTCATGCTGCCGTTCCTGCCCATGTTGCCGATGCAGATCCTGGTGCAGAACCTCTGTTTCGACCTGTGCCTGCTCCCGCTCGCCTTCGACCACGTGGACCCGCGAACGCTGAGGCGCCCGCGCACCTTCGAACCGGCCCGGCTCACCCGATTCGTCCTGCTGCTGGGGCCGATGAACACGCTCGCCGACCTCACCGCCTTCATGATCCTGCTGCACAGCACCGGCAGCCATCCCGCGCCGGTCGCCCAGGCGCTGTTCCACACCGGCTGGTTCGTCGAGAACCTGCTCACCCAGGCCGTCGCGGTCCACCTGCTGCGCGGTCCCCGGCTGCCGTCGCTCCGCGACCACGCCGCGCTGCCCGTCCTGCTGGGCACGCTCGCGCTCACGGCGATCGCCGCCGCGCTTCCGTACTCGCCGCTCGCGCCCGTCCTGGGGATGGCCGCCCTGCCCGGGACCAGCATCCTGTTGCTGCTCCTGGTCCTGGTGCTCTACTGCGTCCTCATCAGTGCCGCCAAGGCCCGGTGGCACAGGACCACGTCACTCCGGCGGCAAGACGTCGCGGAGGCCCACGGCGCCTGAGCCCGGATCTCGTCCGGTCCATCGCGCCGGATGCGTGTGCGACGGTCGCGACAGATGCTTGAATACTTGTGCAACCGTACAATAAGCATGTCTGGTTCGACGGCGAAGCGGAACGCCCCGAACGAGGCGACCACACGAGGAGACGCACGCGTGACGCAGGTCCGGTGGCGGGAGCGGGCACGATACGCCTTCGACAACACCATGTCGAAGGGGACTCCGGCGCTGATCGGCTGGCTGGGCCTGGCATCGGCGGTGTTGATCCTGGTCATCGCCTCGTTGGCCGCTCTGCTGGCGCCGAAGGACGCCGCCGAGAACGGGCACTGGCCCGGGGTGGTGTGGCGCAGCCTGCTGCGGACCCTCGACCCGGGCACCATGGGCGGCGACAGCGGCAGTGCCGTGTTCCTGGGGCTGATGCTGGCCGTCACGGTCGGCGGGATCTTCCTCGTCAGCGCCCTGATCGGTGTGCTCACGACCGGGCTTGAAGCCAAGATCACGGACCTGCGCAAAGGCCACTCCCGGATCATCGAGCGCAACCACACGGTGCTCCTGGGCTGGTCCGACCAGGTGTTCACGGTCGTGTCCGAACTGGTGAAGGCCAACCGCAGCGAACGGCGATCCTGCGTGGCGATCCTCGCCGACCGCGACAAGGTCGACATGGAAGAGGCGATCCGTGACCGGGTCGGCGACACGGCCAACACGCGTGTGGTGTGCCGCAAGGGCAATCCGCTCAAGCCCGCCGACGTCGAACTGGTGAGCCCGGGAACCGCCCGGTCGATCATGGTGATCTCGCCGCCGGCCCAGGACGCCGACACCCATGTGATCAAGGTGCTGCTGTCCCTGGGGGCCCGGCGCTGGGCCGCGAACCGTCCGCCCGTGGTGGCGGCGGTGACCGACTCGGCCAACCTTCCGGCCGCCCGGCTCGCCGGCGGGCCGGGCGCGGAGGTCATCGACGCGGATGACATCGCGGTCCGCCTGATCGTGCAGGCCCACCGCCAGTCCGGCCTGTCCACGGTCTGCACCGACCTGCTCGACTTCGCCGGGAACGAGCTGTACCTGCGCGCCGAGCCGTCGATGATCGGCACCAGCTACGGGAAGGCGCTGGACGCCTACGAGCTCGGCATCCCGATCGGGCTGCGCCGCGGCGACGGCGTCGTGACGGTGAACCCGCCGATGGACACCGTCATCGACGCCGGTGACGAAGTGATCGTCGTGGCCGAGGACGACCTGATGGTGCGTTACGCCAAGACCTCCCCGGAGATCGTCGAGGAGGTCATCACCACGACGACGGCCGAACCCCCGGTCCCGGCACGGACCCTGCTGGTCGGCTGGAACAACCGCGCCCCGAAGATCATCGGCCTGCTGGACGGGTTCGCCCATCCCGGCTCGATCCTGGACGTCGCCGCGCCGCACGTCGACCCCCGCGACGGGTTGCCCGCGCCGTCGAACCTGACCGTCGGGTTCACCCGGTGCGACCCCACCGACCGCAGCGCCCTGGAGCGGCTGGACGTCGGCACGTACCAGCACGTCATCGTCTTGTCCGACGACGCGTACGACCCGCAGCACGCCGACGCCCGCACTCTCGTCACGCTGTTGCACCTGCGCGACATCGAAGAACGCCTTGGTGATCCCTTCTCCATCGTGAGCGAGATCAACGACGACGCGAATCGCGAGATCGCCCAGGTCACCAAGGCCGATGACTTCGTCGTCAGCGCCAAGCTCATCAGCCTGCTGCTGACCCAGCTCACCGAGAACCACCATCTGCGCGAGGTCTTCGCGGCGCTGTTGGACCCCTCCGGCTCGGAGATCCACCTCAAGCCCGTCGCCGACTACCAGCTGCCCGACAAGACGGCGAACTTCGCCACCGTCATCGAGGCCGCCCGCCGCCGAGGCCACACCGCCCTCGGCTACCGCCTCCGCGAGCAGTACCACCGGCCGCCCTCCTACGGCGTCGTCCTCAACCCCGACAAGTCCGCACCCCTCACCCTGGCGGCCGATGACCGGGTCATCGTCCTCGCCGAGAACTGACCGTTGATGCGTGTACCTCGCGTGAAAGGAGACATCGATGGGCGAACTGGCTCCATGGCACTGGCTGATCGTCGGTTTGGTCTTCGTGCTGTTGTTCGGCGCCGGCCGTCTTCCGACCGCGGCCCGTTCCCTCGGCCGATCCCTGCGGATCTTCAAGACCGAGATGAACGGCATGCGGCGTGACGACCTCCAGGCCACGGCACTGGAAGAACCGGAGGTCGCTCATCGTCCGGATCCGGCCCGGCCCGACGCATGATCAGGGCGTAAGGTGCACAAAGGTAAAATGCGGGCAAATTGCGAGCTCGCTCCGGCCACCGGCTTCTATCGAAGGGATCGTGGTGTCCGCGTCGTCGGACCCTTCTCGCCGTAGCCCCGGCTGCGGGTCGTGCTGAGCGCGCTGGCCGGCGTCGCCGCGGTCCTGGCTCTGACCGTCGCGACGGGCTACTTCGTGGCGCAGGAGTTCGCGTTCGTCGCCGCGGACCGGGCCCGGCTCGACGCGGCCGCCCAGCGCGGGGACGTACGGGCGCGGCGCGCCCTGGCCGCCATGGGACGGCTGTCGTTCACGCTGTCCGGCGCCCAGCTGGGCATCACCGTCACCGCCCTGGTGGTCGGGTTCATCGCCGAACCGGCGACGTCCGCGCTGGTCAGGCCCTTGCTGGACGGCATCGGCGTCCCCGGGGCCGAGCCCGTCGCCGTGGCCGCCGGTTTCGTCCTGGCCACCGTGGTGCAGATGGTGCTGGGCGAGCTGTTGCCCAAGAACCTCGCGCTCGCGCGCGCCGAGTCGCTGGCGAAGTTCCTGACCCCCTCGACGCTGGCCTACCTGAGGGTCGCCGGGCCGCTGATCCGGCTGTTCGACGCCGCGGCGACCCGGCTGCTGCGCGCCGTGGGCGTCGAACCGGTGGAGGAGCTGCACCACGGGGCCACCCTGACCGAACTCGGCGACATCATCGGCGAGTCCCACCGGTCGGGCTCGCTGCCGGCGGACCTGTCCGCACTGCTGGAACGCGCGCTCACCTTTGGCGAGCGGACCGCGGCAGAGGTCATGGTGCCGCGGCCCGACGTGGTCCTCGTGTCCGCCGCCACCACGGTCGCCCGCGTCACGGACCTGATCGCCACGGCGGGACACACGAACTATCCGGTCTACGGCCGCGGCACCGACGACGTCGTCGGAATCGCCGGAGTAAGGGAGATCACCAAGCTCGCGTCGCCCGACGAGCCGATCGCCGACCTCGTACGCCCGGCGCTGCTCGTCCCCGACACCCTGCCCCTCCACAGCGTCATCGCGCGGATGCGGGAGGCCGGTGAGGAGTTCGCCTGCGTCGTCGACGAGTACGGAGGGCTCGCCGGCATCCTCACCTTCGAGGACATCGCCGAAGAACTCGTCGGAGACATCGCCGACGAGAACGACGCCGTACCGGCGGTCCCCGCCGCCGCCGAAGGGGCGTGGACGCTGAACGCCGCGACACGGATCGCCCAGGTCCGTGACCTGACCGGGCTCGCGCTGCCCACCGATCCCGCCTACGACAGCATCAGCGGGCTGGTCATGGCCCGAATCGGCCGGCTGCCGCAGGCCGGGGACCGCATCGAGGTCGACCTCGACCCCGAGTCCGGCTCGCCCGGACGCGCCGAGGTCGAGGTCCTCGGCGTGCGCCGGCGCGTCGCCCGCACGATCCTGCTGCGGCGCATTCCCCAGCGGGCAGAGGATCGGGGACGAGACCGGTCGTGAACCTGATGACCTCCTTCGTCGTCACGCTCCTGCTGCTGGCCGGGAACGCGTTCTTCGTCGCCGCGGAGTTCGCCATGGTGGCCGCGAGACGGCGGCGGCTGGAACGGGCCGCCGCCCGCGGCAGCCGCCCGGCGCGGACCGCCGTCGCCGCGATCGACGAACTGTCCCTCATGCTGGCCGGTGCCCAACTCGGCATCACCATGTGCTCCCTGGGCCTCGGCGCCGTCACCGAACCGGCGTTTGAGCACGTCCTCGACCCGCCGCTGGAGCTCCTCGGGACGCCGGAGGCCTGGCGTCACGGCATCGCCTTCACCGTCGCCCTGGCCGTCGTGACGTTCCTGCACATGGTCGTCGGCGAGATGGCGCCCAAGTCCTGGGCCATCAGCCATCCCGAGCGGTCCGCCCTCATCCTCGCCATCCCCTTCCGCGGCTTCGCCCGGATCGCCCGGCCGGCGCTGGCCGCGCTCAACGGCGTGACCACGGCTCTGCTCCGGCTGGCCCGGGTCCGGCCGCAGGCCGAGGCCGACGCTCACGCCGACCCGCAGCGCCTGTCCCATCTGATCACCGAGTCGCGCCGCCTCGGCCTGATCGGCCGGCCCGAGTACGACCTGCTCGACCGGGCGATCACCATGTACGAGGCGACCATCACGCACCTCCTCGTCCCCGCCGCCGAGGTCACGACCGTCCCGGCCGAGGCCACCAGCGCCCAGATCCGCGACGCGTCCGCCGCCCACGGACACACCCGCCTTCTCGTTCGCGCCGACGCTCACATCGAGGGCGTGCTCCATGTCCGTGACGCCATCACCGGCCCCGGCCGGCGCGCCACGGACATCACTCATCCGGTCCCCACCCTCGCCCCCGACAGCACCGTCCTGGCCGCACTCACCGCCATGCGCGCCGCCCGCGCCCAACTCGCCGTCGTCGCCACCCCGGAGAATCCCTTCATGGGACTGATCAGCCTCGATGACCTGCTCAGCGACCTTCTGACCGCCAACCCTCACTGATTGACGTCTTCCATGCGACCTCTCCGCTTTCGTGTCCATCCCTCGCGGCAGGCACCCGCCGGCACGGCCGATCCCCCTGTGCCCAGAGCCGCCGGCCCGCGAACGCGCCTGGCCTGGCTGGACCTGCTGCGGGGAATCGCGGCACTGGTGGTCGCGCTGCACCACGCCACGTACTACTACACGCCACGATGGCGGGCCGGCCTGGTCAACTGGTTCGACCCCGGCACGTACGGCGTTCTGGTGTTCTTTCTGATCAGCGGCTACATCATTCCCGCGTCCCTCGAACGGCACGGACAGGTCCGCAGCTTCTGGATCAGCAGGCTGCTGCGCATCTACCCTCTGCTGACGACCGCGTGCGCGATCATGGTGCTGCCGTTCCTGCTCGGCGCCCGGGGACTCCGCGCCGGGCTGGAGAACTACCGGCCGGCCACCGCCGTCCTGGCGCACCTGACCATGCTCCAGGACGTCCTCGCCGTACCGAACGTGATCAACGTTCTCTGGACGCTCTCGTACGAGATGCTGTTCTACCTGCTCGTCGTCGCCCTGTTCGTCACCCGCACACACCGGAGATCCGCGCCGATCGCCGTCACGCTGGCCGCCGCCGCGGTGGTGGCCGGTGGTGTGCTGCCGATCGCCGTGCTGTCCAGGACCGTCGGTACGGGCCCGATCGTCGCGCTCGCCACCCTGGTCATGGCGACCGCCATCACCATGACCGTCTCGGCCCGGCCGGCGCTCAGAATCGGCGGCGCCGTCACCGGCGGCGTCCTGGCGCTCGTCCTGGTCAGCGTCAACGGCCGGATCGGCCCCTGGCAGGGCCTGGTGATCCTCGCGGTGATGTTCACCGGCACCGCCCTGTACCGCGCCGAACACCGCCAGATCCCCCGGCGTACCGCGGCGCTGTCCGCGGGTCTGGTGCTGATCGGCGCCATCGTGGCCGGAATCCTGCACGCCCAGGTCACCATGTCCAAAGCGCAGGCGGACGCGTTCGCCGTCTACTGGACCGGTTCGGTCCTGCTGGCGGCCGTCACCTTCGCGGCGGGATGGGCGCTACGCCGCCACCGCATCCCGGCGTGGCTGACCGGCCTGGGCACGATCAGCTTCTCGCTCTATCTGCTCCACCCCGTCCTGCTCATGCTCTCCGACCAGTTCGGCGGCACCCCCGACCACGACGACGCGATCCGGCTCGCCATCTTCACGGCCGTTCTGATCATGGTCAGCGCCACGACCTACCGCTACATCGAGGCGCCGTTCCAACGTCTCGCACGCCGCATCATCCGCCGTTCTGGACCAGGGCCCGAGCGCGGTCAGGCCGCCTCGCACGACGTCCTCGTGCGGGATGACGGAGTCGCCGTCGGGCAGGCGTCCGGTGAGGTAACGGCCGATCATCCGGTCGGGAAGGAGGCCGGCCGCGGGGCCCGCGGCCGGCGGTGAGCGCGGCGCCCCGTTCGCGGACCATCGAGGCGACGCCGTAGCCGACCTCGCCGCCCCAGCCGTCCGGAACGGTCATTCCGGCGCTGGGGCGTCTCTCGTCGTCGATTCTTCTGCCACCCGTCTTCTGCCACCCGCCCGATGGCCCGCCGGGCACTCCCGGCCGGATCCGGCGCTCAGGCGGCCTTGAGCGGGCGGCTCAGCTTCTTCCCCTCCGTGGCGTGCGAGACGAGGCAGGTGACGAGGTGATCCCCGTGCCGCCATCCCTGCGCCGACGGATGGTAGTTGGTGATCGCGAGCACGTCGGCCGCCGGATCCCGGTCGATCTTGGCGCCGACGAGCTTCCGGCACAGCAGCCGCGCCTGTTGTTGTATCTGGTCGTCGGTCGGCAGGATCAGGCCGTGCAGGTTCTGGTTGGCCAGCACCTCCATGTCGTGGGGCTGGTCGCACGGGACCACCTTGACGTTCTCGGCCGCGTCCGTGGAGGCGTCGTTGATGCATTGGCCGACGCGCATCTTCCGGACGTCGATCTTCGTCGGGGCGGTCCGGGTGGGGCTGGGCCGTGTGACCTCGGGCGCGGCGGCCGTCTTGGCGCCGCTGGAGAACACGTAGCCGGCGATGCCGATCACGGTCCAGGCGCAGAACAGGGCGATACCGGCGATCGCCATCCCGCGGCCGCGGCCACCGCGCCGCCCGATCTGGCGGAGTGCGATGATGCCGAGAATCAGGCCCACGAACGAGACGCATCCCAGCAGTCCGGTGATCAGGCTGCCGACCGCGAGACCGTTCATCTGGTCGTTGGCGGCCCGGTGCGAGGCGGCATCGGGAGGAAACGCCGCCTGTTGCCCTCCAGGCGCGGGATACGGCTGTGGGGGATAAGGGGGCTGGTGGCCCTGAGACGGGGCGTTTCCGGGGTTATCGGGTCCGGAGGGATATGTCATTGGTGAGATCCGCAGTCGTTGTTATTTCGAATGGCGGCGGGTGAGCCGAGGAGGTCTGGTACGGCAGCCGGCCGCCGATGGCGAGAACACGATCTGTCGTACCGGCTCATCGGGCGATCTCCACCAGGAGGCCCATGCCCCCGCTGCGGGAGGGGCGCAGCCCGGCGGCCTCCCGCACGCCGCGAATGCGCCCACCGAGCTTGACCCAGGTGCCAAGCGTTATCGTTCCGAACAGCACGGAGCGCAATGCCATGCCCGCGCCGGTCGAGCGGCGGGGGTTGAGCCGCGCCGATTCACCGCGCGCATGGCAATACCGGACGCCGGGCGGATCACGGCGTTTCAGCTGAGCGGCGGCGGGTGCCGGAAGGCCGCCGTTGTTCGGCGCGACCCGATGGTCCTTCGGCGGCGGTGCGTGCTGATAGGGCTGACTCACGTACGGCTCCTGTCATGAAATGCCACCCCTCGCGGGCGGCGAAGAGATCCTGACAGGAAGCGAAACGCGCTCGGCCGGAACCCGTCGCTCATTTCCCGATCGCGCAAAGACCGCACCGGGTCCTTTTCCCGGTCGGGTAATGCGCCGTATCGGCCGATCAGCCCTCGGCCGTGGCCTCGGGGAGGCGGGCGGCGGTGAGCGCGCTCCGCAACACCTGTATCCCGTGGGCCGTGCCCGGGTCCAGGCCCGTCAGCTCCCGGACCCGCTGGATCCGGTAGGTGAGGGTGCGGCGGTGGATGAACAGCCGCCGCGCCGTGCGTTCGCGGTCCAGGCCGCACTCGAACAGCACCTCGATCGTGTGCTGGAGCTCCGTGCCGTTCCGCAACGGCGTCAGCTGGTCGGCGAGCCGCTGCCGTATGGAGGGCTGCCCCGCGATGGCCAGCTCGACCAGCAGCTCGTCCATCCGGTACGGACGGTTCTGCGCGTCCGGTATGGCGGCCACCAGCCGGACGGCCTGCTGTGCCTCGGCGAAGGCGGTGGGGACCGCCGTGAGGTCGGCGGCGTAGGCCTCGGCCGCCTTCACGGGCCGGTCGGCGGCGTCCGACAGCTCGTTCATGAGGTCGGCGGCGACCGCGCGCGCCGCGAGTGGATCGCGGTCGACCGGAAGGAGCACCAGCAGCCCACGCGGCTCCGCCCGCCAGAGGGCGCCGGGCCGGGAGCCGAATGCGGCGGCGAGGATCTCGTCGCGGGTCGCCGCGTCGGAGGGCGGTTCCAGCCGGCACGACACGACCAGGTATCCCGCCGGCAGAGTGATGCCGGCCGCCGCCACCACGCCGTCCGCCGGCCTGCCCGCCAGGAGATGGTTCAGCACGAGCGCACGCGCCCGCTCCTTGTCGCCGAGTTCACGCTGGGCGGCCGTGTAGGCCGGCTCGGTCGCCTCCAGGATGCGTGGATGCTCGCGTGTCGTGTATTCCGCGAGCTGCATTATCTCGGAATGGTTGGCGGAGTCGACCATGGAATAGATGTCGCGGAGGCCGGCCAGATATGCCACCTTGAGCCCGGCCCGGAGGTCGGCGATCGGAAACATTTTCGCGCCACGCTCGCGGCCGATATCCCGGAAGAAGCTCATGTGCTTATCCGAGATCGGCTCGTCGGTCATGGACATCTCAACGACAAGGCGTACGGCGTGGTGCAGTTCGCTGTCCAGATCGACGCAGTACTTGTCCTCGATCGTGGAGTAGCCGGGCACGTGGGCGATCATCGCCGCCCGCATCGCGGCAACGGTCGCATCCCGCCGTTCCGCCGAGCGTGCCACGAATGTCACGCCATTCACCTCCGCCACCTGCTGATCCGCTACCGGGCGAAAGTCAGCACATTATCGTAAAGTGCGATCCTTTGCTCGACATGCTGGAGGTGTACATTCGTCGGGCATATCCCCTCCGGACCCGTCGATGACGAACCGGGTCTTTGGTCCGGTGGATCCGCTCCGCGGCTCCTCGCACGCGGGCCGGGCCGCCGTCAAAGGCCTTTCGGCCGGGCCTGTCGCATCCGAGAGGAGCCGGTATGCCGCCGGGGCGAATGCCGTGCGGGGGGTGCCCCCTGTTCTCCTAGTGGCACTTAGGCTAGGCTCACCTAAGTTAAGAGGCCTCCTCCGTCTGTGGCCGTGACGCGATGGGCGGGAGATCGTTGAGCGAAGGAACCCCCCATGCGTCTACGCCTCCGGCATGTGCTCGCCGTTGCCCTGTTCGTCGGCTTGATGGCGGCAGGGTGCGGGTCCGGTAAGGCGACCACGCCGGCGTCGCGATCCTCCGCGGCCGGTGCGGCCTTCCCGGTGACCATCGCCCACAAGTTCGGCACGACGACCATCAAGGCGGAGCCGAAGCGGGTCGTCACGGTGGGGCTGACCGACCAGGACGCCATGCTGGCGCTCGGCAAGGTGCCGGTCGGCACCACCGAGTGGTTCGGCGGGTTCCCCGGCGCGATCGGGCCCTGGGCCACCGGCTACCTGCACGGCGCCCCGCTGCCGACCGTGCTGAAGGACACCGGCACGGGCCCGCAGGTCGAGAAGATCGCGGCCCTGCGCCCGGACCTGATCCTCGCCGTGTACGGGGGTTTGACGAAGAAGCAGTACGAGACCCTTTCCAAGCTCGCGCCCGTGGTGGCGCAGCCGAAGCAGTACAACGACTTCGGTGTCCCGTGGGACGTGCAGACGAAGACGATCGGCCAGGCGCTCGGCAAGGAGAAGCAGGCCGACACACTGGTCGCGGGCGTCCAGGCCAAGTTCGCCGCGGTCCGTAAGGCCAACCCCGAGTTCGAGGGCAAGACCGCCGTCTCGGGCACCCCGTACGAGGGCTATTTCGTCTACGGCAGCCAGGACCCCCGGTCGCGGACGCTCACCTCGCTCGGCTTCCGGCTGCCCACCGACCTGGACAAGCTGATCGGCGACCAGTTCGGCGCCAACATCAGCAAGGAGCGCACCGACCTGCTCGACCAGCAGGTCATCGTCTGGTCCGTCTCCAACGTGGCCAAGGACGCGCCCACGCTGCACGCGGACAAGCTCTACGCCGACCTGAACGTCGTCAAACAGGGCCGGGAGGTCCTGGTCGGGGAGGACACCCCGTACGGCGTGTCCTACTCCTTCGAGACGGTGCTCAGCCTGCCCTACCTGCTCGACCGGCTGGCGCCCCAGCTCAAGGCGGCGGTCGACGGTGATCCGGCGACCAAGGTCGAGCAGCCCGCGCAGTGACCGGGGTGGCACGCGGCAGGCTCCGGCGGCCTGTTCTCCTGCTGACCGGGCTCGCCGGCTGCCTGGCTCTGCTCTGCCTGCTGTCGCTGGCCCTCGGCGCGCTGAACGTGCCGTTCGGTCAGGTCGCCGGCGCGCTCACGGGGCGGCATGAGAGCACGGTGGTGCACAACGTGATCTGGTCCGTCCGGGTCCCGCGCACCGCGCTGGGGCTGCTGGCGGGCCTGGCGCTCGGCCTGTCCGGCGCGCTGATGCAGGCGCTGACCCGCAACCCGCTCGCCGACCCCGGGCTGCTGGGGGTGACCGCCGGCGGCGGGTTCGGGGTCGTGATCGCCGTCGGCGTCTTCGGTCTGGGCTCCCTGTACGGCTACATCTGGTTCTCCTTCGCCGGGGCGCTGCTGACCAGCGTGGCCGTCTACCTTCTCGGCCGGCTCGGCAGGTCGGGTCTGACCCCGGTGAAGCTCGCGCTGGCGGGCGTGGCGGTGAGCGCGCTGCTGTCCTCGGTCACCAGCGCGATCGTGCTCACCGACACCGACGCGCTCAACCGGTACCGGTTCTGGTCGGCCGGCTCGCTCGCCGACCAGAACGGCGGCGCCGTCCTGGACGTCCTGCCGTTCGTCGGCGTGGGCGCGGTCCTCGCGCTGACCTGTGCTCCGGCCCTCAACAGCCTGGCGCTCGGTGAGGACGTCGCGGCGGCCCTGGGGCGCCGGCTCGGCATCGTCCGGCTCCAGGGGGTGACCGCCGTGACGCTGCTGACGGGTGCCGCGGTGGCCGTGATCGGCCCGATCGTCTTCCTCGGCCTGGTGGTGCCGCACGTCGCACGCGTGCTGGCCCAGTGGGCCGGCGTCGGGCCGGACCACCGCTGGCTGCTGCCGCTGTCGGCGCTGATCGCCCCGATCATCCTGCTGGCCGCCGACATCGTCGGCCGGATGGTCGACCGTCCGATCGAGATCCAGGCGGGTGTGCTGATCGCCTTCCTCGGGGGGCCGTTCTTCATCGCGATGGTTCGTCGTCGCCGTCTCGCGGAGGTGTGAGTCGTGACCACGTCCGGCGCGCCGGTTCCCCGGTACTTCCGGCTGACGCTTCTCCCGGTCTCCGGCCTGTTGCGTCCCCGGCTGATCGCGGTGTGCCTGGGCGTCACCGTGCTGACGGCGCTGGTCGTCTGCGTGAGCCTGTCGGTCGGCGACTTCTCCATCGGCCTGCCCGATGTGGTCAAGGCCCTGGCCGGCACCGGGAACCCGGGTGACGTCGTGGTCGTACGGGAGCTGCGGCTGCCGCGTGTCGCCGCCGGCCTGCTCGTCGGCATCGCCTTCGCCCTGTCCGGTGCGCTCTTCCAGACCATGACCCGTAATCCGATGGCCAGCCCGGACGTGATCGGGCTGACCGAGGGCTCCGGCACGGCGGTCGTCGCCGCCATCATGTTCGGCTGGGACGGCGGGCTGGGACTGCAGACGCTCGGCCTGCTCGGCGGGCTGGCCAGCGCGCTGCTGGTGTACGTGCTGGCCTGGCGTCGCGGCACGACCGGATACCGCATCATCTTGGTCGGTATCGGAGTGTCGTGGATGTGCTCGAGCGCGACCGACTACCTGGTCGCCCGCGGCGGGCAGTTCCAGGCCCAGGCCGCGCTCGGCTGGCTCGTCGGCAACCTCAACGGCCGCGACTGGGACCAGACGGTGCCGCTGGCGCTCGCCATGGTGGTGCTGGTGCCCGCGGCGCTGGGGCTCGGCCGGCTGATGCGCACCCTCCAGCTCGGCGACGACGTCGCGGGCGGGCTGGGCACGTCCGTGCAGTGGGTGCGCCTGGGGCTGATGCTGACGGGCGTCGGCCTCATCGCCTTCGGCACGGCCGCCGCGGGGCCGGTCGCGTTCGTGTCGCTGATGGCGCCGCAGATCGCTCAGCGGCTCGCGGGCACGGCCTGGCCGCCGCCCATCACCTCGGCGGTGACCGGGGGACTGGTCGTGGTCGGCTCGGACCTGGTCGCCCGCACCCTCATCCCGAGCACGGAGCTTCCCGTCGGCATCGTCACCGGTGTCCTCGGCGCGCCCGTGCTGCTCTGGCTGCTCATCCGCGCCAACCGCGCCGGTTCAGGAGGCTGAACGCATGGACGACCCCGCTCCCGACCTGCGCGCGCAGAACCTGAGCCTGGCCTACGACGGTGAACCCGTTGTGACCGGCCTGGACCTGGCCGTCCCGCCCGGCCGGATCACGGCCGTCGTCGGCGCCAACGCGTGCGGCAAGTCGACCCTGCTGCGCGCGCTCGCGCGGCTGCTCGCCCCGCAGTCCGGCGCGGTGCACCTCGACGGGCGCGCCCTGCGGTCGATCCCGACCCGGGAACTGGCCCAGCGGCTCGGCATTCTGCCTCAGGGGCCGGTCGCCCCGGACGGCCTGACAGTGCTCGACCTGGTCAACCGCGGCCGCTCTCCGCACCAGACCTGGTGGCGGCAGTGGTCCAAGGCCGACGAGAGCGCCGTGTACGCCGCGCTGGCCGCCACCGACATCACCGACCTGGCCGACCGCTGCGTCGACGAGCTGTCGGGCGGTCAGCGGCAGCGCGCCTGGATCGCGATGGCGATGGCCCAGGGCACCCGCGTGCTGCTGCTCGACGAGCCGACGACGTACCTCGACATGGCCCACCAGATCGACGTCCTCGACCTGATCACCGACCTCAACCGGCGTGATGGCAGGACCATCGTCATGGTCCTGCACGACCTCAACCAGGCCTGCCGGTACGCCGACCACGTGGTGGCCATGAAGGCGGGCCGGATCGTGGCCGAGGGCGACCCGGCCGACGTCATCACGGCCGCGATGGTCGAGGACGTCTTCGGCCTGCGCTGCCAGGTGACGACCGACCCGGTCAGCGGCACCCCCCTGGTGATCCCGATCAGCCGTCACCACATGCCGGAACCGGTGCCGGGCGGCGCCCGCGACGAACGGCGCACGACCGCCGGCGAGTGAGGCCGAGGTCACCGGACAATCCGCCACGGATACCTTGTACTTAGGTAAGCCTTACCTTAGTGTCATCTCGGTCGGCCGGGATTCGCTCCGGCCACGATCGGCGAGCCTGGGGAGCTGCACGGACGATGTGGACGAGCGAGTCCTGGGACGGCGGCCCCTGCACCGTTCCGCACGCCTCCTTTCCCGACCTGTTCGGGGAGCAGGTCCGCCGCGCGCCGGACGCGGTGGCGGTGGTGTACGAGGACGTCACGCTGACCTACCGCGAGCTCGACCGCAGGGCCAACCGCCTCGCGCACGCGCTGGTGGCCCGCGGCGCCGGCCCCGAACGCGTGGTGGCGCTGGCGGTGCCCCGGTCTGCGGACCTCATCGTGGCCGAGGTCGCGGTGCTCAAGACGGGGGCGGCGTACCTGCCGCTCGACCTCGACCACCCCGCCGAGCGGATCGCCTACATGCTCGATGACGCGGGGCCGGTCTGCGCGGTGGCCACCGAGGCCGACGCGTCCGCGTTCGGAGCGGTCCCACTCGTGGCCCTCGACGCTCCCGGCCTCCAGAACGAGCTGCGGAGCCTGCCGGACACCGTGCCCACGGTCGCCCCACACATCCTGAACGCCGCGTACGTCATCTACACCTCCGGCTCGACCGGCCGGCCCAAGGGCGTCCAGCTCTCCCACACCGGAGTCGCCAAGCTCGTCTCCACCCAGCGGGAGCGGTTCGGCGCCGACGCGGGCATCCGCGTGCTCCAGTTCGCCTCGCCGAGCTTCGACGTCGCGTTCTGGGACCTGTGCCTGGCGCTGCTGTCCGGCGGGCGGCTCGTGGTCGTCCCGGCCGAACGCCGGGTGCCCGGCCCGGAGCTGACCGAGTACGCATGGGCGAACGCGGTCAACTTCATGATCCTCCCGCCCGCGCTGCTCGCGGCGATGCCGGCCGGCCTCGACCTGCCGCCCGGCATCCTGCTCGCCGGCACCGAGCGCGTCTCACCTGAGCTCGTCGCCCGCTGGGGCGCGGGGCGGCGGATGTTCAACGCGTACGGGCCGACCGAGGCGACGGTGAACTCCACGCTCGGCGAGTGCGACCCCGCCGCGTCCGGCGCGTCCGTGCCGATCGGCCGTCCCGACCCGGGCACCCGCGC
>NZ_JBHLZP010000046.1:0-27921 GCF_042429965.1 Actinoallomurus acaciae | reverse complement strand
TGACCGACCCCGGCCGCGCCGAGCTGCGACGGCGCCTTGAGCGACCGCGAGGCGGTCGTGAGGCGGCCGGGTCGGCGCGGAGGCGATCGTGAGTCGGCTGGCCGGGCAGGCGTTGCGTCGCGCGCGGCCGCGGTGGGGGGAGGGCGCGAGATCGACCCGCCTCGTCAGGACGATGCGCCGACCGGGTCGGGCCACACGTACGGCAGGTCGTCGGGGGCCTTGGGAAAGCGGGGGCGGTAGTGGGCTGGATCCTTGCATACCGGGGCCGACTGACGGCAGGTCGTCGGGGGCCTTGGGAGAGAGGGGGTCGTAGTGGGCTGGATCCTTGCATACCGGGGCCGACCGACGGCAGGTCGTCGGGGGCCTTGGGAAAGCGAGGGCCGTAGCGGCCCGGATTCCTGCGTACCGGGGCCGACTGACGGCAGGTCGTCGGGGGCCTTGGGAGAGAGAGGGGGCCGTTGCGGGCTGGATCCTTGCGTACCGGGGCCGACCGACGGCAGGTCGTCGGGGGCCTTGAGAAAACGGGGGCCGTAGCGGGCCGGATCCCTGCGCACCAGGGCCGGCCGATGACTGCGGTGGAATTTTCGCGAGTCGGGCGGCGGCGTGGCGGTGGTCGCGAGGTCAGGCGGTCGGGCGGGTGAGGCGGAGGTGGTCGCGGGTGGGGTCGTCGCGTGGTGCGTAGACGGCGATGGACAGGCCGGGTGCGGTCGGGAAGGTCAGTTCGGTCCGGTCGAAGGTCAGATCGCCCGCAACCTTATGGCGGAACCGCAGCACGCGGTCCCTCGGCTCGGCCACCTCGTGCCGGGACCACAGCTCGGCGAACTCCGGGCTGATCTCCTGGAGGCGGCGGAGGTCCTCCTCCCACGTCGGGTCGCCGACGTGCCGGCCGTACGCCGAGCGGAGTCGTGCGACGAGGTGGGGGATCTCCCGCTCGTAGTCGACGAACCACTCGCGCGCCCGGGGCTCGGTGACGCAGCACCACAGGAGGTTCTTGTGGACGCACGGCAGGGTGTGCCACTCGGCGAACAGGGCGACGTGTGCGGCGTTGGACTCGAGGATGTCGAAGCGGCCGTTGATCAGCGTGGCGGGCATCGGGTCGAGGCCGTGGAGGACGGCGCGTATCGCGTCGGAGGCCCCGCTCGTGGTGCCCCACGCGCGTAGCGGGGTCGCCTCGGCGAGGCGGTAGAGGTGCTCGCGCTCGGCGCGGTCGAGGCGCAGTGTGCGGGCCACGGCGTCGAGCACCTGGCCGCTCGCGTTGATCGGGCGGCCCTGCTCGAGCCAGGTGTACCACGTGACGCCGACCCCGGCCAGCACCGCGACCTCCTCGCGCCGCAGCCCCGGCGTGCGGCGGCGAGGTGCCGGCGGCAGGCCGACCTCCTCGGGGCTGAGGCGCTCCCGGCGAGCCTTGAGAAAGCCGGCCAGCTCGGCGCGGCGCGGTCGGATGGCGGCGTCGGTCGTCACTGCGGTCCCCTCACCCCGATTCCCCGTGCATAACGGTAGGGAGGGGGTCTGACATTTCCGGGTCAGCCGCCGATCAGGGCATCCGCGCGATCCTGGAGGTAGCGCTTCTCCGGCTCGCTCGCCGCGTACCGCACGGCCGTACGGTAGCTCTCGCGGGCCTCATCCGGCCGTCCGGCCAGCTCCAGCAGATGACCGCGTACGGCGTGGAACCGGTGGTGCAGGGCCATCCGCTCGTCCTCCTCCAGCGGATCGACGATCTTCAGCCCGGCCTCCGGCCCGTCCACCATCGCGACGGCGACGGCCCGGTTCAGCGTCACCATCGGTCCCGGCGCGATGCCCTCCAGCAGGCGGAACAGCGCGACGATCTGCGGCCAGTCCGTCTCCTCGGCGCTCGGGGCCTCATCGTGCACCGCGGCGATCGCCGCCTGGATCTGGTACGGCCCGAGCCGGTCGCCGCCCGACAGCGCCACGGTGACGATCGCGACGCCCTCCTCGATGAGCGCGGGGTTCCACCGGCCGCGGTCCTGCTCGGCCAGCGGGATCAGCGAGCCGTCCTCGCGGGTACGGGCGTCGCGGCGCGCCTCGGTGAGCAGGATCAGCGCGAGCAGCCCGGCCACCTCGCCGTGGTCCGGGAGCAACCGGTGCAGCATGCGGGTCAGGCGCAGGGCGTCGCCGGTGAGGTCGTGGCGCTGCAACACCGGTCCGGCGGTCGTGGTGTGCCCCTCGTTGAGCATGAGGTAGATCGCGTGCAGGACCGCCCGCAGCCGTTCCTCGCGCTCGCCCGGCGGGGGCGGGGAGAACGTCGCCCCGGCCTTGCGGATGGTCTGTTTGGCGCGGCTGATGCGCTGCGCCATCGTCGCCTCGGGCACCAGGAAGGCCCGCGCGATCTCGGCCGTGGTCAAACCGCCGACCGCGCGCAGGGTGAGCGCGATCTGCGAGGGCGGAGAGAGCGCCGGGTGGCAGCAGAGGAACAGCAGCGTGAGCGAGTCGTCCCGGCCGGCCGCCGCCGGCTCGTCGGCGGGCGGGGCGACGCGCATCGACGGCGGGGTGGTGAACAGGTCGGTGTCCTCGCGCCGTCGCCGGGCGCTGTCGCTGCGCACCCAGTCGACGAGCCGCCGCGTGGCGACGGTGACCAGCCAGCCGTACGGGTTGTCGGGAACGCCCTCGTGCGGCCACTGGGTGGCGGCGGCGAGCAGCGCCTCCTGCACGGCGTCCTCGCAGGGGTCCAGGGAACCGTGGCGCCGCATGAGCGCGCCGAGCACCTGGGGCGCGAGGCGGCGCAGCAGGTCCTCCAGGGGCTCCTCGCTCACCGCGCCGTCCCGTACGAGATCGCTTTCACCGGCGCTTCCCTCCCGGCGGAATGGGACCGCCCGGCCGGATGACCTGGGCAGTTCGGTACGAGTCGGACGATAGCCTGACCGGAGGGCTGGTCCATCGGCCGACGCCCCACCGGGACGCGCGATCGTACGCGGCGCACGTCGCGTCTTCCGCGCCGTCGAGGGGTGACGGGAGGCACCGTGCAGACATTCCTGCCATATGCCGACTTCGCCGCCACCGCGCGGGTTCTCGACCAGCGGCGGCTGGGCCGGCAGCGGGTCGAGGCCCTGCAGGTGCTGCGCGGCCTGACCGTGCCGGGGTACGGCTGGCGGCACCATCCGGCGGTGCGGATGTGGACGGGTTGCGAGGAGGCGCTGACGCGCTACGGTCTGGAGATCTGCCGCCAGTGGTGCCGCGCGGGCCGGCGTGACACGTGCGCCGCCTCGCTCGTGACGGAGCTGCGTACGAGACTGGGCCTCGACGAGCCTCGCGGCCAGGCGGAGCTGGGCCGGGCCGGCGCGCTGCCCCGCTGGCTGGGCGATCCGGAGTTCCACCGCAGTCATCGGTCGGCCCTGGTGCGCAAGGATCCGGCCCACTACGGCCCCCTCTTTCCCGGGGTCCCCGACGACCTGCCGTACGTGTGGCCCGACCCGGCCGACGCATCGCCCTGACGAGGCGGATCGATGATCACTCAGACCGGTGAGTCACCTCACCTGGATGACGTCGCCGGGCAGGACGAGCTCCCCGCCGAGACGGCCGCCCTGACGGGCGCGGGCCGGTCTCGCGGTCACCACCGGAGCCGTGGCGCAGGCACCGCTGCCCGCCGGTGGGAGAACCGATCCTCATGGGGCCTTCGCCGGAAACCTCATGGATTCCGGTCACGCGGCGCCAAGTGAGGTGGCTAGAGGATCTCCGCGCGTCCGCGCGGTCTTCGGGGCTCGCGTTCCGGCTCTGATCGTCGCGGATGCCCGATGATCGTGCCGCGAAGCGGCGGGTCGGCGTCTCCGCGTACGTGGCCGCTCACCCAAGGGTGACGCGGTGCGTGGACCGCGCCGGTGTGGCCTGCGGCGTCGCGCCCGGTACCGTCCGGTCACGGTGACCGGATCGGGCGACGTGACCGCAACCCCCGAATCGCGCCCGGCGCCACCACACCACGTCCTACAGCGCCCAGATCACATCCAGGGCCACGACCGCTCTCGGTGTCCCGTACGGTCGTCCGCCGCCATTCGCCCGTCGGCGGGTGGTTCGGTCGCGGTCTCGGGACGCAGGACCGGTGATCGTGTCGTCGTCGTTCGCTACGGCTGGATGCCGAGTGCGCCGCAGGCGCCGTCCACGGCCACCTGGCGGAGTTCGTCCTTCGGGATGTCGGCGAACTGGAGCGTGCAGTCCTGGAGGCCGCCGAAGGCGATCACGGCACGGGCGGCCTGTTCCAGCGTGGGTTCGGGGCCGTGCAGCAGTCTCACCAGCCGGTCGCGCCACTTCAGGACGAGGCCGATCAGGCCCAGGTCGGCGAGGGTGGTCAGCTCACTGAGCATGAGCATGATCTCTCTGCGGTGGCGGTAGTGGAAGTCGAAGTAGCCCTCCATCAGGGCGCGCGGCTCGACCTTCTCCAGCGCCTCCTGATCCATCAGGAACGCCTCTTCCTCGTCGATGATCGGCTGCACGATGCTGCGGACCAGTTCCTCGCGTGAGGAGAAGTGGTAGTAGAGCGCCGGTTTGGTGATGCCCAGCCGATCGGCGATCTCCTGCAGGCTGGTCCGCTGCACCCCCTGCTGTGCGAACAACTCGCGGGCGACCTCCTGGATCCGCTGCTTGGTGTCCGAGGGGCGAGGCATGCCGTCAGCCTATCTGACTTAACGATAGGTAAGTGACGCTGATACACTTACCTATCGTTAAGTAAGGAGACATGCTCATGCGGATTCTCATCTCCGGCGCCAGTGTCGCCGGCCCGGTGCTGGCGTACTGGCTCACCAGACACGGTTTCTCCGTCACCGTCGTCGAGCGCGCGCCGGCTCTCCGTAAGACCGGCGGCCATGCGGTCGACCTGTTCCGGCCCGCGATGGACATCTCGGAGAAGATGGACGTGCTCCCGCGCATCGAGGAGCTGGCCACCGGCGCGAACCGGATGACCGTCCACCCGGAGAGCGCGCGGCGTCCCGTTCGGGCGGACCTCACCAAGATCTTCAGCGCCGCCTCCGACCGGCACGTCGAGATCATGCGCGACGACCTGAGCGAGATCTACTACGACGCCACGCTCGGCGACGTCGAGTACGTCTTCGGCGACTCGATCACCGCGATCTCACCCGACGGCGAGGTGCGGTTCGAAAACGCCGCGCCGCGCCGCTTCGACCTCGTCGTCGGCGCGGACGGGCTGCACTCCAACGTGCGCCGCCTCGTCTTCGGCGAGGAGTCCCGCTTCAGCACCTTCATCGGGGCCTACCTCGGGGTGCTGACCCTGCCCAACACCGCCGGCCTCGACCGCGAGCTTCTCATCCACGTCGGCGTCGGCCGCACCGCCGGCATGTACGGCGCGCCGCACCTCGGCGACGCGCGGGCGTTGTTCCTGTTCCGGAGCGAGCGCGAACTCGACTATCACTACCGGGACGTACGGCGGCAGAAGGAGTTCCTGCGCGAGGCGTTCGCCGGGATGCACGCCGACGTGGACCACTGGCTGGACGAGCTCGACCGCACGCCGGCGTTCTACTTCGACTCGATCACCCAGCTCCGCATGGACACCTGGTCACAGGGGAGGGTGACGCTCGTCGGCGACGCGGGCTACTGCCCCGGCCCGGCCGTCGGCGGCAGCACCACCCTGGGCGTCGTCGGCGCGTACGTCCTGGCCGGAGAGCTGGCGCGGGCGGACGGCGACCACGAGCGCGCCTTCCCCGCCTACGAGCGTGCGATGGCCGAGCACGTACGCGCCAGCCGCGGGGTCGCGCTGAGCGCCGCGAAGACCCTGATCCCCACCTCACGCCTCGGCGTGTCGGGACTGGCCCAGGGCGCCCGCCTGGTCTCCGCCCTCCCCGCGGGCCTCAGCCGCGCGTTCCTCCGCCTCACGACCAAGAGCGCCCGCCTCTACAACTCCATGACCATCGACGACTACCCGCCCTCGCCCGCCGCATCGAGCGGCCGGGTCGGCCTCGGCGTGGAGTGAGGAGTACTGCCCGCCGGGGTCGGCCACACGGCGGGCACGTCTCGGCTCCGCCCGGCGCCCGGTCATTCGCTCCTGGGAAGCCGCGCGGGGTCGGTCGAGGCCCGTACGGCGAGGGCGGGGGCCAGACGCTCGGACGGAGCCGGCTCGCCGGACGGGACCCGGATGAGGAGTTCGAGGGAGCGGGCGCCCATTTCGTGCAGCGTCACCGGAACGCCGCGTGGCCGGTGATCGCCTGGCCGACCACCAGCGTGTGCATCTCGACCGTGCCCTCGTACGTCAGGACCGACTCCAGGTTGGTCATGTGACGGATCACCGGGTATTCGAGGGAGATTCCGTTGGCGCCCAGGATCGTCCGTGCCGTACGGCAGATCTCCAGGGCCTCGCGCACGTTGTTCAGCTTGCCCAGGCTGATCTGTTCGGGGCGCGCCTTCCCGGCGTCCTTGCGCCGGCCCAAATGGAAGGCGAGGAGCAACCCCTTGGTGTACTCCAGGGTCATGTCGACGAGCTTTTGCTGCGTCAACTGGAAGGCGGAGATCGGCTTGCCGAACTGGGTGCGGTCGCCGGCGTAGGACAGCGCCGCGTGAAGGCAGGACCGGGCCGCTCCCATCGCCCCCCAGACGATCCCGTAGCGGGCCTCGTTGAGGCAGCTCAGCGGCCCCTTGAGCCCGGTCACCTCGGGCAGCACCGCGTCGGCGGGGAGCCGGACGCCGTCCAGGACCAGCTCACTGGTCACGGATGCCCGAAGTGACAGCTTGTGCTTGATCTCCGGCGCGGAGAAGCCGGGGGTGTCCGTGGGCACGACGAACCCACGGACTCCCTCGTCGGTCCGGGCCCAGACCACGGCCACGTCGGCGACGCCGCCATTGGTGATCCACATCTTGCGGCCGTCGAGGATCCAGTCCGGCCCGTCCCGGCGCGCCCTGGTGCGCATGTTCCCCGGGTCGGAGCCGGCGTCGGGCTCGGTGAGTCCGAAGCAGCCGATGGCATCTCCGGAAGCCATCGCGGGGAGCCACCGTTGCTTCTGGTCCTCCGAGCCCCACCGCCAGATCGCGAACATCGCCAGCGAGCCCTGTACGGACACCAGCGAGCGCACACCGGAGTCCGACGCCTCGAGCTCCATGCAGGCGACGCCATACTCGGTGGCGGACATGCCGGCGCAGCCGTACCCCTCCAGGTGCATGCCGAGGACACCGAGGCCGCCCAGCTCCTTCGCGAGGCCGCGTACGTCGGGGATCTCGCCGCGCTCGAACCAGTCGGCGACGAACGGATCGACCCGTTCGTCGCAGAGCCGGCGGACCGCGGTCGCGACCGCCTGCTCGTCGGCCGTGAGCAGCTCACCGATCCCGGCGGGATCGAGGGAGGTCGGGGGTGTCGTGCTCATCGTGTCTTCTCCTCCGCGAGCCAGCGGCGTACCTCGTCGCTGTGTTGTCCGAGCCGGGGCGGGGGCGCGTAGTGCGTGACCGGTGTCTCCGAGTAGCCGATGGGGTGCCGGATCTGCGGTGGCGCCGAGCCGCCGACCGGCACGGTGACGTCCAGGCCGAGTGACTCCGCGAGCCGCAGCCCGTCGGCGATGTCGCCGACCTTGCCGGCGGGCACCCCGACCTCGGTGAGGCGAGCGCTCCAGGAGGCGACGGTGTCCTGGCTCAGGCGCTCTTGCAGAGCGTGTCTCAGCGCGGAGCGATTCAGCACGCGCGCCTCGTTCGTGGCGAAGCGCTCGTCGCCGGCCAGTTCGGGGACGCCGAGGACCTCGGCGAGCCGGCCGAACTGCCGGTCGTTTCCACAGGCCAGGGCCAGCATGTCGTCCTTGCACCGGAGGGTCTCGTACGGCGCGATGGACGGATGCCGGTTGCCCATCCGCCGCGGCGACCGGCCCGTCGCGAGGTAGGCGGAGGCCTGGTTGGCGAGTGAGCCGAGCAGGCTGGACAGCAGATTGACCTCCAGCCGCTGCCCTCGCCCCGTGGCGGCCCTTCCGTGCAGCGCGGCGAGGATGCCGATGGCGGCGTCCTTGGCGGTCAGGACGTCCACCAGGGCCACGCCGACCTTCGTCGGCTCGCCGTCCTCCTCACCGGTGATGCTCATGAGTCCGCCCATCGCCTGGACGAGGAAGTCATAACCCGGCATGGACGCGCCCGCGCGGCCGCCGAAGCCGGAGATGGAGCAGTAGACGATCCCGCCGTTGGCCGCGCGAACGGACTCGTAGCCGAGCCCCCGCCGCGCGAGCGCGCCGTCACGGAAGTTCTCCACCAGTACGTCGGCGCGCCGCGCGAGGCTGCGGGCCAGGACCAGGTCCTCCTCGTCGTCGAGGTCGAGGACCACGGAGCGTTTCGATCGGTTCGCGCACTCGAAGTACGAACTGGAGTTGTCCGTCCAGGGCGGTCCCCAGCTACGGGTGTCGTCCCCGACGTGCGGCCGTTCGACCTTGATCACGGTCGCCCCGAGGTCGGCCAGCATCATGCACGCCAGGGGACCGGCCAGTATCCGGCTGAAGTCGGCGACGACGACGCCGTCCAGTGGCATTCCCACGCCACCACTCCCTCACGATCTCGATCCGGCCGTCGACGCGACCCGTGGCGATCGTTATGCGTATATTGGCATCAAGCTACGTATTTACGCAATACTGCTCGTGTAGGGTCTCCTCGCACAGACCGAGCAAGAAAGCGCTGATGCCGTGTCGACGTACCCCACGCCGCATGGTCGCCCGAGGCCTCGACACCGCATGATCGACAGGGTGGCGACCATCCTCGACCTGGCGGCCCGCTCACACCACGGGGTCACGCTGACCGAGTTCGCCCGCGAGCTCGACGCGCCGCTGAGCTCCATCCAGGGGCTGGTCAACGGCCTGGTGGCGACGGGATACCTGGACGAGCGGGAGCGGCGCTACACGCTGGGGCCGGCACCGTTCCTGCTGACCCGGCTGGCCGGCCGGCCGACCGTCACCAGCGTCACCCACCAGGACCTGGCGGACCTGCACGCGGAGACCGGCATGACGGCGGTGCTCGCCATCGTCGTCGGCAGCGACCTGTACTACGTGGACCACGCCTCCTCCGACCCCAGATACGCGTACCTGGCCGAGGGCTTCGTACGCCGCTCGCTCATCCGCACGTCCACCGGGTGGATCCTGCTGGCCGGGATGGAAAAGCGTGATCTCTGGGCGCAGATCGGCGCGCTGCCTCCGTCCGAGACGGATCGGGTGAACCGCTTCCTGGGGGTTCTCGCCCAGATCCACCGCGAGGGCCTGGTCGCCGCCCCCGGCGCGTCCACGGAGGCGGACGGCGTGTCCGTGGCGGTGATCGAGGACGGCAAGACGGTCGCCGCCGTCGGAATCATGGGCGGCCACGCCGAGGTCGCCGAACGCAAGGACGAACTCATCGAGGTCCTGACCCGGCGACGCCGCGAATGGCGAGACCGCGCTCCCTCACCGGCATAGCGACCGACCCGTCTCACGGGGCCGCGCAGCGGTCGCGCAGGGTCGCGACGCCGTCGCCTCGAAGATCCTCGCAGTACGCCGGGCGCCCGGTCATCGCCATGATCAGTGCCAGGGTGGTGCCGGACACGAGCTGCCCGGAGCCGGCGGTGAAAGGCCCGTCGGTCGCGACGAGCCGCAGGCCGCCGATCCGGCCCTTGGCGGGAACGACCAGGTTGGAGCCCTGGTAGTACTGGGCCACCTGGGTGAGCGTGTCGATCGGGCGGTCGCGGCGGATGCCGAGCGGCCGCCGGATGTCCTCCCCGTGCACGATCGATTCGCCGAGCATCGCGATGGTCGGAAGCGGCGGTTTGGTGGTGCTGGTGACGACACGGCGGAACCGCTGGAGTGTCTCGGCCCCGGTCGCCCCCAACTGCTCGGCCAGCCGCATGGCCACCTGCCTGTCGAAATCGAACCGGCAGCGGAGCACACCCGCCATCCAGCGCGCGGGGTTCAGGCTCGCCCCGGCGGTGAGGTGCGCCAGCACCTCGCGTACCGTCAGCCCGTCGCACAGCGACGGCGTCGCCCACCGCTCCTCCGTCAAGTCCGCGAGATCGGCGGCCAGCGTCCTGACGCTGCGTGGCGAGCACATCTCCGAGCTCACGTCATTCATCGGCCGCGATCACTTCGCGGGCCCGACTCGCTGCCCTGACACCGGAGACCCGGCCGGGTCGTGGCGGGCGGGGAAGCGGACCAGTACGTCGAGTCCGCCCTCCGGCCGGGGACGGGCGTCGAGTTCGGCGTTGTGGGCGACGGCGATGGCCGCGACGATCGACAGGCCGAGGCCCAGGCCGTCGCCGGTTCGGGGGGTCTCCAGCCGGCGGAAGGGCTGGAAGAGATCGTCGACCTGGTGGGCGGGGATGATCGGTCCGGTGTTCGTCACGCGCAGGGCCGGGCGTCCCGTGTGCGTGCCGGTCCAGATGCCGACCTGGCCGTCCGTCGTGTTGTGGCGCAGGGCGTTGTCGATCAGGTTGGCGACCAGTCGTTCGATCAGCCGCGGGTCTCCCGAGGCAGGGGCGGGATTCAGGTCCGTCTCGATCCGCGGCCCCGCGGCTTCGGCGCGGGCGGGGCCGAGGAGGGAGCCGGTGACCGATGCCAGGTCCATGTCCTCACGGTGGTCGAGGCCCCGCTGGCCGCGGGCCAGTGTGAGGAGCGCATCGATGAGCCGCTCCTGATGCCGGTTGCCGGTCAGGACCCGTTGGCAGGTGGCGCGCAGCGCCGCGGCGGTGGCGTCCGGATCGGCCAAGGTGACCTCCAGCAGGCTTCGTTCGAAGGTCAGGGGGGTGCGCAGCTCGTGGGACGCGTTGGCCACGAACTTCCGCTGGGCCTCGAAGGCGGCCTCCAGCCGGCCCAGCAGCCCGTCGACGGTATCGGCCAGGTCCTTGATCTCGTCGTCGGGTCCTCGGAGGTCAAGGCGCTGGTGCAGGCTGCGCGCCGAGATCTCGCGTGCGGTGGCCGTGATCGCGCGCAAAGGGCGCAGCGCGCGTCCGGCCATCAGCCAGCCGAGCCCGGCGGAGACGAAGGTCATCAACGCCAGCGCGAGGCCGGAAGCCGCCAGGAACTGCCGCAGATCCTCCGCCCGCTGACGGCCGAGCCCGTCCTGAAGGTCCAATCCTGGAGCCGGTACGGCGGGCGCCGGAGGTCTCTCGACGGGACGCGTCAGATCGGGCGGCGAGGGGGGCCTCACGCGGGCGAACGGCAACGCGTGAGCCATCAGCACGTAGGTGACACTGAGCAGGAGTACGCCCGCCACCAGGAAGAGGACGCCGTACAGCAGGGTCAGGCGCAGCCGGATGGTCCATCGACGATGGCGGCGGGCGTTCGGGCGGTCTGACATCTCAGATCCGGTAGCCGGCCTGGGGCACGGTCTCGACCAGCGGTGGGTCGCCGAGCTTGCGACGCAGGCGGCTGATCGTCACCTTGACGGTGCCGGTGAACGGGTCGGCGGCCTCGTCCCACGCTCGTTCCAGGAGTTCCTCGGCGGAGACGGCCCTGCCCCCGGCGGCCAGCAGCAGTTCCAACACGGCGAACTCCTTGGGGCTGAGCTCCAGCCTCCGGCCGGCCCGGCTGGCCACCCGCCGGCCGGAGTCCAGCCGCAGATCGCCGTGGACCAGCAACGGGGGCACGGCCGGCTGTGATCGCCGTGACAGCGCGCGTATTCGGGCCACCAACTCGGCGAAGGCGAACGGTTTGGGCAGGTAGTCATCGGCCCCGGAGCTCAGCCCGTCCACCCGATCCTCGATCGTCGCGGCCGCGGTCAACATCAGCACCCGCGCCGGATGGCCGTCGGCCACCAACGACCGGCATACATCGTCACCGTGCAGCCCGGGAAGGTCGCGGTCGAGCACGACCACCTCATAGCGGTTGACCGACGTACGCTCCAGCGCTGCCGGCCCGTCCCATGCGACGTCGACCGCCATGCCCTCGCGGCGCAACCCGGCCGCCACCGTCTCCGCGAGCTCACGATGATCCTCGACGATCAATACGCGCATCGTGCATTCCCCCACACGGCCGGCATCGGCCCGAGCATGACGGACCGGCGGTTACAGCGGCGTAACGACGGCCGTTCCGGCACGGTAACCGGCATCGCGGTTGAGTCCCTCTCGACGTTCGTCGCCGACGACCCGAGGAGGACATCATGCCGACCCCGCCGTTCGTGTTGATCGCGGCCCGAACCCCTCGTCGGACCAGGCCGATGAACTCCGCGCCGCCGCACCGGCGAGGCGCCGGAACCACCGTGTCAGCGACCGGCAAGGAGGATTCATGACCGGCTCCCATTCCCTCAACCCGGATCCATCGGGACCCGACCGGCAGGAGGCCCGTACGCCGCGCGGGCCGGGCAGGCGAACGGCGACCGTGGTCACCGCCTCAGTGATGGCCCTGGCCGCAGCGGCCGGGTCGGCGGTGTCGTGGAGCCGGGCGAAGCCTCCCGTACGCACCGGGCACGCCTACGGCCAAGAGCAGCTGCAACGCGATGTGGACGCCGTCCGCGCGACCGGTGTCGTGGGCGTGCTCGGCGAGGCGGATACCGGGGCAGGCCGCCTGATGGCACGCAGCGGAGTCGCCGACCTGACAAGCCGCGCCCCCATGCCCTGGGACGGCCACTTCCGGATCGGCAGCGCGACCAAGACGTTCACCGCCACCGTCGTGCTGCAACTGGTCGGCGACCGCAGGCTCTCGCTCGACGACACCGTGGAGAAGTGGCTGCCCGGCGTGGTCAAGGACAACGGCAACGATGGGCGCAGGATCACGATCCGCGAACTCCTGCAGCACACCAGCGGTCTCCACGACTACCTGACGAGACCGGCCGCCTCGCCGCGAGAGTGGCGGCAGGAACGGCTGCGGACCTGGCGCCCCGGACAACTCGTCGCACGGGCCATGCGGCACCGGCCCGATTTCGCGCCCGGGACGCGCTGGAGCTACTCCAACACCAACTACGTCCTGGCAGGAATGATCATCCACAAGGTCACCGGCCACAGCTGGCAGTGGGAGATCCAACGACGAATCCTCACCCCGTTGAACCTGCGCCACACGACCACGCCTGGAGCCCGGCCGTACGTGCCGGATCCGCATGCCGAGGCCTATCAGCGATTCGCGCCGAACGGGCCACTGACCGACGTGACCATCCAGAACCAGACCGTGGGCGATGCCGCCGGCGCGATGATCAGCACCACCGGCGATCTCAACCGGTTCTTCCACGCGCTGATAGGCGGAAGACTGCTCGCCCCCGCGCAACTCGCCGAGATGCAAAGGACCGTCCCGGCCGAGGAAATGCGGGCCATGGGGGCCGCCGGTGCCCGCTACGGCCTCGGGCTCGTGTACCAGCCGCTGAGCTGCGGCAGGGGCTACTGGAGCCACGGCGGCGACGCCGATGGCTACCGCACCAGAATGGGCGTCACTTCCGACGGCCGTCGCGGCGTCGTGGTCTCGGTGACCTCTCGATCACCCGCCGACCTGCGCGCCGAACAACGTACCGACCACGCCCTCACCACCCTGGTCGACGACGCTCTCTGCGCCGGGCACTGACCACTGGTGCGTTCGTGGGGCCGGTGGGATTCGAACCCACACTGGCGCGATCCTAAGTCGCGTGTCTCCTGCCTGATTGGACTACGGCCCCTGGTGCGAGCGACGGGTCAGACGCCGAGCTCGCGCAGAATGCGTTCGACGTGGCCCGTGGCCTTCACGTTGTAGAACGCCTTCTCGATCCTGCCGTCCGCGTCCACGATGAACGTCGACCGGATCACGCCGACGATCGTCTTGCCGTACAGCTTCTTCTCCCCGTACGCGCCGTAGGCCTGCAGGACCTTGGTGTCGGGGTCGGAGAGCAGCGGGAACGTCAGGCTCTCGCGCTCGCGGAACTTGGCGAGCTTGGCGGGCTCGTCGGGGGAGATGCCGAGCACCGCCACGTCGGAGCCGGTGAGCTCCTCCAGGTGCTCCTGGAAGCCGACCGCCTCTTTCGTGCAGCCGGGGGTCATGGCGGCGGGGTAGAAGTACACGACCACGCGCCGACCGCGGAACGACGACAGGGCGACGGGCTTGCCGTCGGCGTCGGGGAGGGTGAACTCCGGGGCGTCGTCCCCGGGCTCCAGCCGCTGTTCCGTCACGAGAGTACCTTTCCGTTCGAGCCAGGGCCTGTTCCGCCGGCGTCCCTGCCCTGCGCGGGACCGGGAACAGAACCTCGCCCAACCCTACTCGTCAGGATCCCCTCGCAACGGGATCGGGTACAGAGTGGGCAGGAAGCGGTGTCGCGGGACCGTTCCTGACAGACTGATCATTGCTTCGCCCGGTGGACAGCACCGCAGGAGGTACGAGACGAAATGGCCGACAAGACCCGCGACCCCGCGGTGATAGAGCGCGAGATCGAACTAACGCGTCAGGAACTGGCGCGCAGCGTCGACCTGCTCGCCGAGCGCCTGAGCCCCAAGCGCGTCGCGCAGCGTGGCGTCGCCAGGGCCAGGGAGGAGGCCGGGCACGTCGCCACGGACATCCAGGCGATGGCCCGCCGGGAGTCGGCCGAACGGCTGAGCCCGCTGACCGGCCCGGTGCTGATCGGCGCCGGCCTCCTTGCCGCCGGCGTCGCCCTGCGCCTGCTCCTGCGCCGGGGCAGGCAGGACTGCTAGGCGTCTCCGGCAGAGGGTTCATCGACCGAGAAGAACTCATATCCGGAGACCTCGTGGCCGCCCGAGCGGCGGTGGGCCGGCCCGACCTGAGCGAGCCGCGGGCGCTGCCCAGGAGGTACGGCCGGCCGCCGAAGCGAACGAAACGGCAGCCCATCGATGAGATCCGGCGGGTGATGTGCCGGAGCGTTCCTGACAGGCGGTCTATGGGCGGCGGCCGGGCGCGTGGCAGCGGATTCTCACCGACTCACAGGCCCGTGCGGACGTGAGATCGCCTGCGGTGTCGGCGTGGGTTCCATCACCGCCGGGCCTATCCGCACGCGGGTAGGTCGCAAAGCCGGAACTGCGGGCGGGCCATCGTCGAGTCGGACGATCGTGCACTCGGCCGCTCGCGGGGCGGGCCGACCATCAACGTGCAGGGGCAGCGGCCAGTGTCGCTGGTATCGACCGGCGGCCCGCACTTCATCCCGGTTCTGACAGAACCGGAGTGCTCGCCTCAACGGTAGCCGGCCCCCGCACCAAAACCCGACCGGCTACACCCCGCGGCGACTCAGCCGCTCGTGCACCGGGCAGTCGGCCGCCATCGGCGCACCAGCCGCTGGACCGGCACGCACACCGCCGCGAGTTCGCGTCGTCCGGCTGCGGCGCCGGACCGACGGAACTCCGCCGCGAGCCGCAGACCCGGGCCGACCAGCACCATCTCGGAGAACTGCTCAAGGCGCCGAGCGCCCGCCCGGTAGCCAGGTCAGACTCAGACACCAGACCATGTCGACCAGCGCCGAGACCAGTGGCAGCAGCACCCGTAGGACGGCCGCGCGGCTCGTACCGTTCGCTCTCGACGCGGCGGTCGGGACGATGGTGACCGCGTTCACCCGGCTCCCGGTGATGGAGGCGCTTCCGGACCGGCCGCCGGTGATGGCGCGCCGCGTCGGCGCTCTTGGCGGCAAGGAGCATGCCGATCCCTAGCGGAGAGGGCCTTGAGCCTCGCGCGCCGATCGCGTCGCCATCTTGCCTACGCCGCTGGTTCATTAGTACAGTGGGGAACCAGTTAAGCAACGGAGGCATGATGTCACTGCTAGACGACGGCGGGCCGATCTTCGCCCAGATCGCCGCCGAGTTGGCGAACCAGATCGCCGACGGCACGGTGGGTGAGGGGGAACGGGTCGCGTCCAGCAACGAACTCGCGGCCTTCTACCGGGTCAACCCGGCCACGGCGGCGCGCAGCCTCACCGTGCTCTCGGACGAAGGGCTGGTGGAGAAGCGGCGCGGCGTCGGCATGTTCGTCGCGAAGGGCGCGCGGGACCGGCTGGTGCGTGCCCGGCGGCGTCGTTTCGCCGACCGCTACGTACGGCCGCTGGTGGTCGAGGCGGCACGGCTCGACATCGGGCTGGACGAACTGCTCACCCTGGTACGCGAGGAGCTGTCCTCGGCCGAGGTGACGACGGGGGGACGGGCATGACGCCGGCGATCTCGGTGTCCGGGCTCGGGCGCCGCTACCGCGGCCACCAGGCGCTGAGCGATGTCACCTTCGAGGTCGGCACGCCGTGCATCGCCGGGCTGCTGGGCCGCAACGGCGCCGGGAAGACCACGCTGCTGCGCATCCTGGCCGGGCAGGAGTTCGCCACCTCCGGGCGCGTGCACGTGTTCGGGGCCGAGCCGCTGGAGAACGACGCGGTGCTCCGCCGGATGATCCTCGTACGGGAGGACCAGACCTACCCCGACCTGCGGGTTCGGCATGCGATCAGGGCGGCGTCGCTGCTCTACCCGAACTGGGACGCCGACCTGGCCGGCACGCTGCTGGACGCGTACGAGCTGCCGCCGACCCGGCAGATCAAGAAGCTGTCGCGCGGCATGCGGACCGCGCTCGGCATCATCATCGGGCTGGCCGCCCGCGCCGAGCTCACCCTGTTCGACGAGCCGTACGCGGGCCTGGACGCGGTCGCGCGCACCTTCTTCTACGACCAGTTGCTGGCCGACTACACCGCCCACCCGCGGTGCATCGTGCTCTCGACCCACCTCATCGACGAGGCCGCCGAGCTCCTCGACCGTGTCCTGGTCATCGACCACGGCCGGCTGGTCCTCGACGCGCCGACCGACGACCTGCGCGGCAGCGCAACGATCGTCACCGGACCCGACGGCGGTGTGGAGCGGTTCGTCGCCGGCCGCACGACGCTGAGCCGGCGCACGATGGGCACGCAGACCAAGGCGGTGATGATCGGCCGGCTCGACGAACGCGATCGCGAACTCGCCGACCACCTGCACCTGCAGCTGGAGGGGATCACGCTTCAGCAACTCGCGGTCTACGCGGCCGAGCACCACGACCAGTCCGTCCTCACCACAGCGAGGGCATCCTGATGCGTCCCACCCCGATCACCGTCGCCCGCTACCTGCTCCTCGACCGCGTCACGTACCTCGTCATGCCCTGGGCGTGGGCGGCCTTCGGCTTCCTCCTCGACGTGGTGATCCTGCAACTCACCCCGGCCGGCCACACCGACCACCGCTGGGTCGGCGGCCTGGCCCCGGTCTTCATCATCGTGTTCGTCGTGGGCGTGCAGTCCGTCACCCGCGCACTGCCGTTCGCCCTCACCCTCGGAGTCAGCCGACGCATGTACTTCGTCGGCGCCACCTCACTGGCCCTCGCCCTGGCCGTGTGCTTCGGGCTCGTTCTCGCGGTCGGCCAGATCCTCGAACGCGCGACCGGCGGATGGGGCATGAAAATGGCCTACTTCCGCGTCCCCTACCTCCTCGACGGCCCCTGGTACCTGTCGTGGCTCACCGCGGCGACCACGTTCGTCCTCTTGTTCGTCTACGGGATGTGGTACGGCCTGCTCTTCCGCCGCGCCGGGGTGCCCGGCACCGCGATCTTCGGTGCGACACAACTCGCCGTGCTGGCCCTCGCCGCGATCATCGCGACGTGGGCGCACGGCTGGACGGACATCGGCCGTTTCTTCACCACCGTCACCGCGACCGGCGTCACGGGCCTCATCGCGGCCGCCGTCGCCGTCATGCTCGCCGGTGGCTTTGCCACCATCCGCCGCCTGACCGTATGAGACCGCGCCGCACCCGAGGGGGCCGGGTGCGGCGCGCGGTCAGACCGCCGGGACCGCACGGTCCCGGCGATCCGGGGTCCGCTCAGTCAGCCGCGGTGGCGAGGCGGCTCACGCGGCGGGGCGTCGCCACATTCCTGATCGACACGCCGGCCGTCTCCGGGATCGTAAGGATCGGCACCAGGGCGATGAGACCGGCGACGACCAGGTAGAACGCCGGAATGTAGTTGGTGTGGAACACACTGATCAACGAGTCGATCACCAGCGCGGAGGTGCCGCCGAACACCGACGTCGAGATGTTGTAGCCGATCGCGAACGCCCCGTACCGCACCTGCGTGGGGAACATCGCCGGGAACGTCGACCCGATCACGGCGAGCATCAGCACGAGCAGCGCGCCCATGATCGCGAAGCCGGCGGTCACCGTCACCGGGTTGTGGAGCTGCATCAGCTTGATCGCGGGGAAGCTCAGCACGATGTAGCCGGTGGCGGCCGTGGCCAGCAGCGGCTTACGGCCGACCCGGTCGGACAGCCGGCCGAGCGGCGCGATCACCAGCAGCATGCCGAACTCCACGCCGATCGTGGTGAGCTGGGCGGCGACGTCGCCCATCCCGAGGTTCTCGGTCAGGTACGACGGCATGAACGTCAGCAGCGTGTAGTCGGCGACGTTGAGCAGGATGACGATGCCGATCAGGTTGAGGATCATCCGCCAGTGGTGGAGAAGGGTCTCCTTCAGCGGAGAGGAGGCCTTGTGACCCGACTCGTCGAGTTCCTTGAAGGCCGGGGTGTCCTCCAGCCGGATGCGCACGTACAGGCCGACGAGGCCGAGCGGCAGGGCGAGCAGGAACGGGACGCGCCAGCCCCACGCGTGCATCCGCTCCGAGCCGAGGCTCAGGTTGGCCACGAGGACGAGGCCGGAGCCGAGGATGTAGCCCCACAGGGTGCCGAACTCCAGGAAGCTGCCGAGCACGCCCCGTCGTCGTGTCGGCGCGTACTCGGCGATGAACGTGGCCGCTCCGCCGTACTCACCGCCGGTCGAGAAGCCCTGGATGAGGCGGACGAGCAGGAGCAGGATCGGCGCCGCGAGGCCGATGGTGTCATAGCCGGGCAGGATGCCGATGACGAAGGTCGACCCGGACATCAAGATGATGGTGGTGGCGAGGACGCGCTGCCGTCCGAGCCTGTCGCCGAGCGGGCCGAAGAACATGCCGCCGAAGGGCCGGATCACGAACGCCGCCGCGATCAGCGCGAAGGACTTGAGTGTCGCGCTGCCGGCGCTGTCGTGCGGGAAGAAGACGGTGCCGATGATGGTCGTCATCACGCCGGCGCTGAAGACCCCGAAGTCGAACCACTCGATGCAGTTGCCCATTGCGGACGCCACGACGGCTCTGCGTACGGTCGCCTGATCGGGTGGGTCCTCGTCTCCGGAAGCGACCTGTTCGACGTCCTCCTGCATGGAGTGTCCCTCCTCCTCGACGCTTGCGGCGGCGGGTGGGACCCAAAGACCGTAACGGATGGTCTTGAACCCGTCACCGATTGCCAGACAGGCTGCCCGCGTGCGTGACCGCCAAACGTGACATTTCTGGTGGAGGACGACCTCCAACGCCGGGCGACCGTTCCCGGCCGCCACGGACCCGATGGGCCTGGTGAGCCTCAGCCGAGGCGGGCGGCGACGCTCGTGGTGCCACCCGCCTTCGCCTCGAACGCGACGGCGAGCGTTCCGGTCGCGCCCGGCACGGTCACCGTGTACGTGCCACCGCCGGGGACGTCGACCTTCTTCTGGCCGATGATCCTGCCGTCCCACACGTAGACGTACGCGACGCCCGGACCGCCCGCGCGCAGCCGGAAGGTGACCGAGCCGTTCGTGACCTTGGGCCGTCCGGCCAGGCGTACGGCGAACGGCGCGGCCGGCCCGGCGGCGAGCGGGACGTGCGTCGACGCGGCCTGGATGATCGACTGCGGTGAGTTGACCGACAGCGCCGCGGTCTGCGGCATCACGGGCGGGGGAGCCGTCGTGGGCCGGCCGGGCGGTGGCGTGTAGCCCGGCAGGGTGGCCAGGCCCCAGCGGTACGGGTCGCCCTGGACGCCGCCCCACGTGGACCAGCCGATGCGGGTCTGGCCCGTCTTGTCGGTCGTGTCGGAGTCGTAGACGAAGATGTCGAGCGCGAACCGCGACGGGTCGACGGCCGCGGGCAGGTCGGCGAGCGGGATCTTCGTCTCCACGGTGTAGCCGGTGTACGGGGAGGACACGGTCGAGGCGACCCGCATGCCCGGTGCGGTCTCCGCGCCCGGCCCCTGGTGGTTGTCGGCGTCGCGCTCGAAGCACGGCCCGTCGCCGGAGGTGAACGGCAGGATGCCGGTCTTGAAGGTCGTCGAGGTGTTCTCCGCGTCACCGCGCGGGTCGAGCGCGATCTCCACCGAGTCGGTGCGCCAGTGCCGCTTGCAGTCGGCGGCGTCCAGCGCGCTGCCCTGCTTGTCGTCCTTGACCTGGACCAGCACGTAGAGCGCGTCGTCGTACCAGGCCACCTTCGCGGTCGCCGAGCAGTCGGCGGCCGACGAGCACGCCGTGCCCTCCCACAGCCGCGACAGGTCCAGCGACGGCCCGGGGTACTCCCCGGCCGACTCCTTGCCGTCCACGCCCGGGGCCGCGCTCGCCTGCGGGATCGTCGTCTGCGGCACGAGTTCGAGCGCGGCCTTCGCGACGTCGGTGGCCGCGCCGTCGGCCGTCGTGCTGATCGTGTAGTCGTAGTCGCCCGCGCTGCCGCCCTGGTTGGAGGTCGGCAGGGAGGCGTCGGTGTTGCGCACGGTGAAGGTGACCGAGCCGGTCCTGCCGGCCTCCAGGGTGTACGGCCGGCTCGCTGGCTCGGCGGCGAAGCCCTGCGGCAGGTTCAGCGTGACGGTGCCCTGGTGCGCCCGGTCCGTGGTGTCGGCCAGGTCGACACGCACCGTACGCGACCCGCCGGAGCCGAGCGTGAGCACGCGCTCGACCCGCCCGGACAGCTGCGGGACGCCGGTGGCCGCGGCCCACGCGTCGAAGTCGGACACGCGCGGGAGCGGCTGCTGCGCGCCGGTGACGGCGTTCCGCACCTCGACGGCCCGGTCGGTGGTGCCGGTGCCGTGCGCGGTGGTCACGGTCGCGCCCAGCCGTACGCGACCGGCCTTCGCGCCCGCGGCGGGGGTGACGGTGAACATCGTCGTGCCGTCGCGCACCGTCCCGGAGCCGGCGGCCGTCCATCCGGAGGGCAGCGAGAGCCTGACCCGGCCGGCGGGGGCGTGCGCGGTGACGGTGAACGGCTCGCCGGCGGCGACGCCGAACGTGCTGGTGGTCAGGGAGAACTCGGTGCCCAGCGGCAGGCCGCCCCGGGCCGGGTAGACCGCGCCCTCCAGCGCCGCGTCCGGAGCGTGGTTCCCCGGGGTGAAGGGCACGCGGCTGTCGACCTGGGTGTAGTAGTCACAGCCGATCCGGTTCGGGTCGGACGGCGGGTCCGGGGTGCCGGCCCAGCCCTGGCTGGCGTAGAAGCGCTTGGCCTCGGCCTCCACCTGCGCCCAGGTCTCGCCGTCGCTCGACCTGCGCCCGGCCCAGACGCCGTAGACGTCGGCGGACGGGTCGTCCGGGGTGAACGTCGTCTCACACCCCGGGCCGTCGCCGCCCTTCGTGATGTTCTCCTGGTGGAGGAGGCGGCCCGCCCGCCAGGTGCGCAGGTGCTCCTTGGCGAGCTGTTCGGGGAAGGCCTTGGGGTCGGCGGCCAGGTAGTACGCCTCGGCCGCGAGGCGCCCGGCCTCCTGGTGGTTGCCGTGCTGGCCCGGGATCGGCGACGGCGTCATCGTGACGATCACCTTGGGGCGCGTCTCGCGCACGAGGCGGACGACCTTGGCGATCGTGGAGTCGTGGTCCCAGGCCTTGCGGGTGAGCTCGTCGCTGACCGTGTAGTAGAAGTCGACCTTGTCGAGGTAGTCGATGTCGCTGATGCCCGCCTTCGCGACCGCCCTGCGCTCCTCGGCCTCACGGAGCAGGCCGAGCGCCGGCCCCTCCTCGGTGCCGACCGCGTTGCCCCCGCCCTCGCCCCGGGTGATGGTCAGCACGCCCGTACGGACGTGGTGCTGCCCGTATCTCCACTGGCCGAACGTGGACAGATCGCCTGATTCGTCGTCAGGGTGGGCGCCGACGAACAGCACGTCGAGCCCGCCGGCGCGAGCGGCGGACGGCGTGCTCGCCGTGGCCGTGGGAACGTTCCGGCGGGGCACCGCGCGGCGGGCGGCGGGCCCGGCCGGGAGCGTGACTGGCTCGGCGTACGACGTGTCGGTGTACGCGCTGGAGGCGGCGGTGACCTGCCGTGACCGGGGCGTCGAAGGCTGCCGCGCCGACGTCGGCGGGACGGCCGAGGGCAGCAGCGAGACGACCAGACCGGCCGCGAGCGCCATGGGCGCCCCGAACCCTCCGCGCATGGCGGCCAACTCCTCTTAAACGATCACACTCGATCGACTGAGAGTACGTTGCGAACTCATTCTTTGACAGCCCCGGAAAGCATGCCCGCGATGAAATGCCGTTGGAGGAAAACGTAGACGATGACGACCGGTGCGGCCACGATGAGGGCCCCGGCCATGAGCAACTGGTACTCCGTCTGGTGCTGGCCCTGGAAGATCGACAGGCCGAGCGGCGCCGTGCGCCGGCCCTCGTCGGAGTTGACGATCACCAGGGCGAGCAGGAACTCGTTCCAGGTCCACATGGCGATGAGCAGCACCATCGTGAGGATGGCGGGCCGGCCGACCGGCACCAGGACCCGGCGCAGCGTGGTCCAGCTCGACGCCCCGTCGATGCGCGCGGCCTCGATCAGCGAGCGCGGAGCGGAGCGGAAGTAGGCCCGCATCCAGAAGACGCCGAATGACACCGACTGGGCGATCTGCGGGAGCATGAGGCCGGGCAGCGTGTTGTCCAGTCCGGCCGAACGCAGGTCGAAATACAGCGGGATGACAATGGCCTCCGTCGGGACCATCAGTCCCAGGAGAAACACATAGAACAAGGCGGTCGCACCGCGAAATTCCATGGTGCCCAGGGCGTACCCGGCCAGGATCGACAGCGCCGACGCGACCACGACCACCACCGTGACGACGATGAGGCTGTTGGTCAGGTAGCGGGCGAAGTGCCCCTGCCGCCAGGCCGCGCCGAACGCGCCGAAGGACAGGTGCGGCAGGCCCAGCGCCTGCGCGGCGACGGCGAGCAGCGGGAAGACGGCCACCACCGCGAACACGCTCAGGACGCCGTACGTCGCGAGGCGCTCGGTGCGCGAGGTCACGGTCGGCCCTCGACGACACGCGTGATCCCGGCCGTGAGGACGAACACGACGATCGCGATCGTGATGCCGATCGCGCAGGCCAACCCCACCTCGCCGGTGTTGAACGCGCGGTTGTACACCTCGTAGGCGGGCACCTTGGTCGCGTCGCCCGGCCCGCCGTTCGTCGTCAGATAGATCAGGTCGAAGTTGCGCAGCGCGGCCACGGTCGTGAGGGTCAGCGCGACGGCCAGTTCCCGCCGCAGCCCCGGGAGCGTGACGGCGAAGAACTCCCGTACGGCACCGGCCCCGTCGATGCGCGCCGCCTCGTACAGCTCGACCGGGATCTTCTGCACGCCGGCGAGGAACAGCACCATGGCCAGCCCGATCTCCACCCAGGTGCCGATCAGGCCGACCGACGGCAGCGCCCAGCCGAAGTCGCCGAGCCAGCCGCGGGTCAGGCCGCCCAGCCCGAAGAACCGGAGCGCGCCGTTGACCGGGCCGTGGTCGGAGTAGATCCACTGCCAGGCGACCGCGACGGCCACCATCGCCACGACCTGCGGCAGGAACAGGACGGTACGGAAGAAGGTCATGCCGCGCGGCCGCGAGCGGGACATCACCGACACCAGCACGAACGCGATGCAGCAGGGCAGCACGGCGTAGAAGAACAGCAGGACGAAGGCGTGCCAGAACGAGCCGCGCAGGCTCGGGTCGGAGAACGCCTGGGTGTAGTTGCCCAGCCCCGCCCACGTGCCGACGGTGAGGCCGTCCCAGTGGAACAGTGACAGGTACGCCCCGTGCACCAGCGGCCACAGCAGGAACAGGGCGTAGACCACGAACGCCGGGAGGACGTACAGGTAGCCGATCCGGCGGGGCTCACCCGGCGGCCGGACGCGCCCTTCCCGGCCGGGCGGGGAGTACTGCCGGGCGCTCACTTCTTGGCCAGGAAATCGCTGTAGTCCCTCTGTGCGATGGCCATGCCCTGCTGTGGCGTCTTACGGCCCGCGATGATCTCCTGCAGCGCGCCGCCGAGCGTGTCCAGGAACGTCGTCGTGGAGTAGTCGAGGTACGGGACGAGCAGGTCCTTGTCGCTGGCGGTCCGGTAGGCCTCGAACACGTCGCGCCCGACCGGGGACGACGGCGTGGCGCTCGCCGGCTTGGCCGAGGGCAGCCCGCCGGTCTGGACGACGACGTCCATCGCCTGCGGGCTGGTCATGAAGTTCAGGTACGCCGCGGCGACGTCGGGGTGCTTGGACTTGGCGGTGATCGCCAGGGGCAGGCCGGGGCCGCCCAGCGTCGACGGCTGGGCCTGCCCGGCCTGGGGAGGCGGCGGGAGCATGAAGCGGACCTTGTCCCCCATCTTCTTCTGCAGGTCCGCGGCGAACCACGGCCCGCCGATGAGGAACACCCCGTCGCCCTTGGCGAACGCCGACGGAGAGTCGTTGTACTTGCCGGCGTTGGCGGTACGGGGCAGGTAGCCGTTCTTCGCCCAGCCGGCGAGCTTCTGTGCGGCCTGGACCACCGGCGGGTCGGTCCACGCGCCGCCCTGGCCGAAGACCAGGTTGCGCAGCGTGCCCTTGTCGGAGGTCTGGCCGAGCAGCACGCCGAGCTCGTGGATGGCCGGGAACTTCTCCAGGTTGGCGAAGTAGATCGGGGTCTCGCCCTTGCTCTTGGCCAGCGCCAGGTCCTGCTCGAACTGGCTGAAGCTCGTCGGCGGCTGGAGGCCGAGCTTCGCGAGCTTGTCGGTGTTGTAGTAGATGCCGACCGCCTCGCCGGTCATCGAGACGCCGTACAGGCTGCCGGAGCCGATCGTCTTGCCGTCCGAGGTGACGCTGTTGAGCTGGGAGACGCCCGCGGGGAAGCGGTTACGGAAGCCGTAGACCTTGTCGTACGCGTCGAGGGGAGTCAGCGCGCCCGCCTTGACCAGCGCGGCCATGATGCCGTAGCCCTGGTTCGCCTCGACCACGTCGGGCGGGTTGTCGCCGGACAGCGCGAGGCGCAGGGTCTTCTCCAGGTCGCTGAACGACCGCGACACCCGCTTGATCGTGACGTTGGGGTACTTGGCGTGGAAGGCGGCGTTGAGCTTCTGCATCTGTTCGTTCTGGCCGCCGAGGACCTCCTGGTCCCAGACGGTCAGGGTGACCGGCCCGGCCTTGGCGATGTCGGTCTCCACCGCGCTCGGCGGCTTCTGCTCCGGTTTCGGATTGTTCGAACCGGGGGCACACGCGGACACGGCGATCAACATGGTGGCAATGGTCACGATCGGTTTCCGCATGGCGGGGGCTCCTTCGTCAACCGAACCGAGGCGTCGTTGCCTTTTTACAAGATCTTCATCCTTCGCGCACCGGTCTTCGGGAACGGTCCATCACGCTCTCACCACGCCCCGCGTACGGTGGGCTCGGCGCGTGTGACGTTGATCGGGGCCGCGTCGGGGATGTACGGCACGAGGAACGCGTAGTCGCGGAGGATCTCTTCGGGCAGCTCACCGGACTCGCCGAACGCCGCGATGTCGCCCCAGCAGGGCGAACCCAGCGAGCCGCTGTGGTGGCGCACGGACAGGCCGGCGCACAGGTTGGCGAAGCGCAGGCGTTCGAGCAGCGGCCACCGGGCGAGTGTGCCGTAGACGAACCCGGCCCCGAACACGTCGCCGGCGCCGGTCGGGTCGAGGGCCTCGACCGGCAGTGCCGAGGCCTCGGCCCGCTCGCCGGTGGTGCGGTCGATCGCGATCGCGCCGTCGCCCCCGCGCTTGACCACGACGACCGGCACCCGTTCGCTGAGCGCCTCGAGGGCGAGCTCGGGCGTCGAGGTGCGGGTGTAGGCCATGGCCTCGATGGCGTTGGGCAGGAAGACGTCGACCTGGTCGAGCCGGTCGAGCACGTCGCTGGACCAGGTCTCGGTGGAGTCCCAGCCGACGTCGGCCACCACGGTCGTGCCCTGATCGCGCATGTCCCACGCCCAGTCGGGCACGGGGTGGTCGATGTCGAGGAAGCAGGTGCGGGCGGCCGGCGGAGCCGTGATGAGCTCCTCGGGCATCATCGGCATCGGCCGGTGGTAGGTGACCATGCTGCGGTCGGCGTCGTACGCCAGCGACACGGTCACGGGCGTGGGCCAGCCGGGCAGCCGGCGTGAGTGCTCGAGGCCGACCCCCTCCTGCTCGGAGAGGGTGCGCCACAGGTAGGCGCCGAACATGTCGTCCCCGAAGGCGGCGGCGAGGCCCACGTTGAGGCCGAGCCGGCTCATCGCGACCGCGATGTTGGCGATGCCCCCGGGCGCCGACCCGAGCCCGTCGGTGATCAGCTCGGTGCCCGGCGGGGGCAGGCCGGGCAGCCCGGTGAAGATCATGTCCATGAAGACGGTGCCGGCGAGGAACACGTCGAGCCCGCCCCGCCCGGGATGCAGCAGCTCACCGGCCGCGCCCCGCTCGGCACAGGGGTCGTGCAGCCGGGGCTCGGGCGCGTGGCCGGGCGGGGCCGCGATGTTCTCGACCTGACCCATTGGGGCCGCCTCCTCACCGGATTTCCGGACCTGAGGTAACGACCATACGCGCCCGCGCAAGCCCCTCCCTCACCACTGTGGGGAGGGGCTTACGGGGGCTTCCCGCTCGACCCGGCCGGCGGACGACGGCGGCAGAGGTCCGGCACCATCACGGCCGCGTGGCCGGAGGCTCCCCGAAGGTCAGAGGAAGGTCTTTCCCTCACCGCGGTAGGTCGGGACGGTGCCGACCACCCGGTCGCCGTCGACCAGGTGGAGTTCGGCGAAGCGCTCGCACAGCTCGCCGGCCTTCGCGTGCCGGAAGTAGACCCGGTCGCCGATCTCCAGTTCGTCGGCGGTGCCGCCCACCAGTGGCGTCTGCACCTCGCCCGCGCCCTCCTTGGAGTCGAACCGCAGCCCCGTGGGCAGGAAGGGCTGCGGCAGCCGGTTGCGGTCGGCGACGCCGGAGGCGGGATAGCCGCCGCCGAGGACCGTGACCACGCCCGGGCCGGGACGGCGTACGACGGGCAGGGCGAACAGCGCCGCCGGCCGGCCGGTGAAGTTGGTGTAGTGGTCGAACAGGACCGACTGGTAGAGGCCGGAGCCCGCCGCGACCTCGGTGACGGCCACTTCCGCCGCGGTCTTCTCCACGCTCCCGGTGCCGCCGCCGTTGACGAACTCCAGGTCGGCCTCGGCCCGGACCGCCTTGACGATCGCGGCGCGGCGGCGGGCCAGCTCGACCCGCGACTGCGCCTGGATGAACCGGACCGCGCGGGAGAAGAACGGCTTGCCGGGCGGGTTGTCGCCGACCCCGGCGATCTGTGACTCGTACGCCATCAGCCCCACGAGAGTCAGCGCGGGCCGGTGGGCGATGTCGCGGGCCAGCGCCGCGGCCTCCTCGGCGGTACGGATGGGGGAGCGCAGCGCGCCGATCCGCACCCGGCCCCCGGCGGGACGCCACGCGGCGTCGATGTCGATGCAGACGCGGATCGGCCGGTCTTCGCCGGTGGACTCGACGATGCCCTCGATCATGTCGAGATGCTCGACGCAGTCGACCATGACGGTGACCGTCGCCGCCGCGCTCTCGTCGCGGGCCAGCTCGGTCAGGACGCCGCGGTCCACGGTCGGGTAGGCGACCAGGATGTCGTCGCTGAGCCCCTCGGACGCCAGCCAGAGCGCCTCGGGCAGCGTGAACGCCATGATCCCGCCGAAACCCTCGGTGGCGAGGACCTGTTCGAGCAGCGCGCGGCAGCGCACCGACTTGCTCGCCACCCGGATCGGCTTGCCCCTCGCGCGGCGCACCAGGTCGGCGGCGTTCGTACGGAAGGCGTCGAGATCGACGATCGCGAACGGAGGTTCCAGGCGGGAGGTGGCGGCGTCGTACCGCTCACGCAACGTCATAGCCGCAGAGTGCCACAAATCCAGCGAATATGAGAACTCTTCACCTTCAGCGATGGTCAACCCTCGGCGGGCCGGAGGGCGAGCCCCGGACGCTGATCGCCGCCGGGGGAGGCGTCCGTCGCGGGGTTGCCCGCGGGAACGTCCACCGTCGGCGAGCCACCGGCCGGGCCGGCGTCCTGGAGGGCGTCCTCGGCGACGGCCAGCGCCAGGGACACGGCGACGG
>NZ_JBHLZP010000045.1:27992-33753 GCF_042429965.1 Actinoallomurus acaciae | reverse complement strand
CGCCCAGGGCAGCCCGGCCTCCTGCACCGCGCCCGCTCCCGGCAGGGAGACCAGGGCATCGCCGCCGGCGGCGATGGCGGGATCGGTGCGCACCGGCGGATCCGGCGCCGCGTCGGCGAACAACCCGTCGAGGATCTCGATCTCCGACGGCCGCCGTACCAGGCAGACGCGGGCGGCCCAGTACAGGCGCCGCGGGGAGTCGGGAGGGGACACGGTCAGCGCCCGGACGAAGTCGTCGGTGCGGGTGACGTCGACGGGCACGCCGCGCCGCCGCAGCCGGGTGGCGAACGCGACGGCGAACGCCGCGAGGTCGACGCCCGGCAACAGCGCCGCGTCGCCGTGCCGTCCGTCAGCCGGTCGACTCATGGTCATGGCCGAACTCGTGGAAGGCGTCCGCGATCGTAACGCGGTCGTCCGGCGTCTTGGCGATCGCGACCAGCGTCCGGACGACATCGTCTCGCACGAGATCCGTGGCGCCCAGTGCGGACAGCGCCGACACCCAGTCGATGGTCTCCGCCATGCCGGGCGCCTTGTCCAGGTCCAGCTCGCGCACCCGCCCGACGAAGGTGGTGGCCGACCGGATCAGCGGCTCGTTCGCGCCCGGCACCGTACGGCGGAGGATGCGCACGGCGCGCTCGGCGGTGGGGAAGTCGATCCAGTGGTAGAGGCAGCGCCGCCGCAGCGCGTCATGCAGTTCCCGGCTGCGGTTGGACGTCAGCACGACCAGCGGCCGCCGCGTCGCGGTGAAGGTGCCGAGCTCGGGGATCGTGACCGACGCCTCGCCGAGGAACTCGAACAACAACGCCTCGAACTCGTCATCGGCGCGGTCGATCTCGTCGATCAGCAACACGGCCGGTGCGGGGCCGGCGTGGCGTACGGCCTGGAGGATCGGCCGCTCCTGCAGGAACTCCTCGGTGAACAGGTCGGCGTCGCCGAGCCGCTCGTGCCGTGACTCGGCGAGCCGGATGGCGAGCAGCTGCCGCTGGTGGTTCCACTCGTAGAGCGACTCGCTCGCGGTCAGGCCCTCATAGCACTGCAGCCGGATCAGGGGAGTGCCCAGCATGCGGGCGAGGGCCTTGGCCGCCGCGGTCTTCCCGACGCCGGGTTCGCCCTCCAGCAACAGCGGCCGGCCGAGCGTCAGCGCGAAGAACAGCGCCGAGGCCGTCCCTTCGTCGGCGAGGTAGTCGACCTCGTCCAGCCGGCGCCGGATCTCGGTCGCGTCGGTGAACATCCGGGTCACACCGGCGGCCGGGGCACGCCGCGCATGGCGTCCCAGACCCGGGACGGAGTGAGCGGCATGTCGATGGCGTGGACGCCCAGCGGTCTGAGCGCGTCGATGACCGCGTTGACGATCGCCGGCGGCGACCCGACCGTCGCGCACTCACCGATGCCCTTCGCGCCGAGGGGATGGTGCGGCGAGGGCGTCACCGTGTAGCCGGTCTCCCAGTCGGGCACCTCCAGCGCCGTCGGCAGCAGGTAGTCCATGAGCGAGCCGGTCAGGCAGTTGCCGTCCTCGTCGAACGCCATCATCTCCATCAGGGCCATGCCCACGCCGTCCGTGAGGCCACCGTGCACCTGCCCGTCGATGATCATCGGGTTGATCTGCGTGCCGCAGTCGTCGACGGCGATGAACCTGCGGACCTTGACCTGGGCGGTGTCCGGGTCGATGTCGACGACGCAGATGTACGCGCCGTGCGGGTAGGTCAGGTTCTCCGGGTTGTAGCAGACCTGCGCCTCCAGCCCGCCCTCGACGCCGTCGGGCAGGTCGCCGGAGCCGTGCGCCCGCATGGCGATGTCCTGGATCGTGACGGACGTCGACGGGTCGCCGGCGACGTGGAACGCGCCCTTGCGCCACTCCAGATCGGTGGCGGAGACCTCCAGCATCGCCGAGGCGATGAGGCGGGCCTTGTCGCGTACCTTGCGCGCCGCCAGGGCCGCCGCGGCACCCGACACCGGTGTCGAGCGGCTGCCGTACGTGCCGAGCCCGAACGGCGTCTGGTCGGTGTCGCCGTGGACGACGTCGACGTCGTCGGGCGGGATGCCGAGCTCTTCGGCGATGATCTGCGCGAAGGTGGTCTCGTGCCCCTGCCCCTGGGTCTGCACGGCGAGCCGGACGACCGCCGTGCCGGTCGGGTGGACCCGCAGCTCGCAGCCGTCGGCCATGCCGAGACCGAGAATGTCCATGTCCTTGCGCGGGCCCGCGCCCACCGCCTCGGTGAAGAACGAGATCCCGATGCCCATCAGCTCACCGCGGGCACGGCGTCCGGCCTGCTCCCGGCGCAGCTCCGCGTAGCCGGCGAGCTCCATCGCCTTGCGCATCGTGGGTTCGTAGTCGCCGGAGTCGTACACCCAGCCGGTCTTGGTCCGGTACGGGAACTGCTGGGGCCGCAGGAGGTTCTTCAGCCGGAGTTCGGCCGCGTCCAGGTCGAGTTCGTCCGCGAGGCGGCTGACCATGCGCTCGATGAGGTACACCGCCTCGGTGATCCGGAACGAGCAGGCGTACGCGACGCCGCCGGGTGCCTTGTTCGTGTAGACGGCCGTCATCTTGCAGTGCGCCGCCTGGAGGTCGTAGCTGCCGGTGAAGACGCCGAAGAACCCGGCCGGGTACTTCACCGGCGTGGCGACACCGTTGAAGGCGCCGTGGTCGGCGAGCACGTTGGTACGGATGGCGAGGATCCTCCCGTCCCGGTTCGCGGCGATCTCGCCCCGCATGATGTAGTCGCGGGCGAAGCCGGTGCTGGTGAGGTTCTCCGAGCGGTCCTCCATCCACTTCACCGGCCGGCCGGTGATGGTCGACGCGACGATCGCGCAGATGTAACCGGGATAGATCGGCACCTTGCCGCCGAAGCCTCCGCCGATGTCCGGGGAGATGACCCGGATCTTGTGCTCGGGGATGCCGGCGACGAGCGCGTACAGGGTGCGGTGGGCGTGCGGCGCCTGGGTCGTGGACCACAGTGTCAGCCGGCCGTCGACGCGGTCGTAGTCGGCGACGGCGCCGCAGGTCTCCAGCGGCGCGGGGTGCACACGCGGGTACACCATGTCCTCGCTCACGACGACCTCGGCCGAGGCGAACACCGCCGCGGTCTCCTCCGCGTCGCCGGTCTCCCAGTCGAAGCAGTGGTTGTTCTCCTTGCCGGGCACGTCGGTCCGGATGACGGGCGCGCCGGGGGACAGGGCGGTGCGGGCGTCGATCACCGGGTCGAGGATGTCGTAGTCGATGTCGATCAGTTCCAGGGCGTCGCGGGCGGCGTACCGGTCCTCGGCCACGACGAACGCGACCTCCTGACCCTGGAACCGGACCTTGTCGGTGGCCAGGACCGCCTGCACGTCGTTCGACAGCGTCGGCATCCAGGCGAGGTTCCGCTCGGCCAGCATCGCCCCGGTGACGACCGCCTTCACCTTCGGATGCGCCTCGGCCGCGCTGATGTCGATGCCGGCGATGCGCGCGTGCGCGACCGGCGAACGAAGGATGGCCAGGTGCAGCATGCCGGGCAACTGGACGTCGTCGCAGAACGTGCCCTTCCCGCGCACGAAGCGGCGGTCCTCCTTGCGGAGCATGCGGCCGAAGCCGAGCGGCTTTTGGTCGTTGTTCACGAACTCGGCGGGCGTACGGTCGTTCGTGGTGGTCATGAGGCGCTCCCGCCGGACAGGTCCGACCGCTCGCGGGCCTCAAAGGCCGCGGCCCATCGGACGGATCGGACGATCGACGCGTAGCCGGTGCACCGGCAGATCTGGCCGGAGATCGCCTCGCGGATCTCCAGCTCGGACGGGTCCGGAACGCGGTCGAGCAGCGCCCGCGTGGTCATCAGCATCGCGGGCGTGCAGAACCCGCACTGCAGGCCGTGGCATTCCATGAAGCCCCGCTGCACCGGGTCGAGCTCGCCGTCCTGTTCGAGGTCCTCCACCGTGCGCACCTCGTGCCCTCCGGCGGACGCCGCGAGCACGGTGCACGACTTGACCGGCTCCCCGTCGAGCCACACCACGCAGGTGCCGCAGTTGCTGGTGTCACAGCCCCAGTGAGTACCCGTGAGCCCGAGATGGTCGCGCAGGAAGTGGACGAGGAGCAGGCGGGCCTCGATCTCCCCGCCGGCCTCCTCACCATTGACGATCATCGCGACCTTCACGTCACGTCCTTCCCGGCCACGCGGCCGACGGACCGGCTCAGAACGCGCCGGGTGAGCACCTTGGCGAGGTGGCGCTTGTACTCGACGCTGCCCCGCATGTCGCTGGCCGGCTGGCAGTTCGCGGCGGCGAGGTCACCGGCCTCGTCGTAGAGCTCGGCGCAGGGCCGCCGGCCGCGCAGGGCCTCCGACACCGCCGGGATCACGATCGTGTGGGGGCCGGCCGCCGCGAGACCGACCCGGGCCTCCGCGATCAGCCCGTCCTCCAGCCAGACGGCCGCGCCCGCCGACAGGACCGCCCAGTCACCGGCGCGGCGCTCGACCTTCTCGTAGGCGCTGGACCCGTTCGACCGGACCGGGACGCGCACCTCGGTCAGCATCTCGTGGTCCTCGACCGCCGTCTCGTACGGGCCGCGGTGGAACTCCTCCATGGTCACCACGCGTTCGCCGTCCGGGCCGCGGATCACGCAGGAGGCCCCGAGGGCGGCGCACGCGGCGGACAGGTCCTCCGACGGGTCGGCCTGGCACAGTGAGCCGCCCAGCGTGCCGCGGTTGCGCACGACCGCGTCGGCGATGACCCGCTCGGCGTCACGGATGATGGGGAGGACCTCGGCGAGGGCGTCGGACTCGAGCAGCTCGCGGTGCCGCGCCATCGCGCCGATGCGCACCTCGGCCGGCTCCACCCGGATGTATCCGAGCTCGTCGTGCAGGTCGTTGATGTCGATGACGTACTCCGGGGCGGCCAGCCGGAGCTTCATCATCGGAAGCAGGCTGTGACCGCCCGCGAGGAGCCGCGCCGAGCCGCCGAGCCGCGCGAGCAGGCCGATCGCGTGCTCGACGCTGGTGGCGCGTTCGTACTCGAACGGCGCTGGCACCTGCATGCCGGCCCCCTCCGCGTTTTTCGCCGGTGGTTGCCGAGTCGACCGCTATTCGGGACGGCTGTCAACGCCGGGCGGTGCCTGATTAAGGACTTGCTTAACCCGGCTGCTCCGCCGGACTCGCTTCGTGAACATCGCCGTACGGGTCGTGACCCCGCGATGACCTGGGCCGGACCGGCAACGGCCCGCGCCGCGGCGCCGGGATGACGTAAGCGATGACTTAATCCGCTGTTGCAGGCAGGTTAACAGCGATGGAGCATTGCGACCCGCGAAGCGGCGACGGCGCCACTCGGCTCCGTCGGGCGGAAGGGCACATGTCATGCCGGTCGAGTCGGATGGGCACAGCCGGGGCAATCCCCGCCTGTACGAGCTGTTCGAGAACGCGCCGAAGACGGGCAAGAGCCCGACCGTGTGGGCGTTCCCCGAATTCGTGGACTTCCTGAAGGTGGCCGGCCAGCCGGTGCAGGGACCATGGCCCCCGCACCAGCGGCCGAGGCCGGACCCGGCGGAGGCCGAGCCGGGGCCGGTGGCCGTACCCGACCCGGCGGCGGACGCCGGCGACGAGCCGGGAACCTCCGACCGCGCCGCAACGTGACTCCTCTATCCCGGAGGTTCGTATGTATCCGTCGCGGTTCCGCTACGAGGCGCCACGCTCGATCGACGAGGCGTTCGACCTGCTGCGCGCCGGGGACGGCGAGGGGAAGGTGCTCGCCGGCGGGCAGAGCCTGGTGCCCCTGCTGAAACTGCGCTTCGCCTCACCGG